>NZ_JBGQQZ010000004.1:0-61788 GCF_045528575.1 Ruoffia sp. FAM 24228 | reverse complement strand
GATGAGACTAAAAAGTTTTTCTTTAGCTTAGAAAATCGATTAAAATATTTTAATTTCGATAAAGTGATCCAAAATTGAAAAATAACGACTAGAATAACTCAATATTTAAAAGTATGAATTATTCAGGACTAACTATATTGAAGATGCACCAGAACCAGAATTTGAAGGTTGGAAGTTCAGCAAGTGGTTAGAAGAACTATCTGATGGGGATGAAGAAAAACATACATTGTTATGGCAGATATTAAGTAACACAGTAGATACGAACGTTACTTCAGAATCAGTGATATTTCTATACAGCCCTAAAGGTAGTACAGGGAAATCGACTTTTGCCGAGCTTTGTATCAATCTTGCTGGTGAAGATAACACATCAATAATGAGGTTGAAAGAGTTTGAAAATGAGTACAGCATCGCTAGTTTATATGGTTCATCTTTAATTTATGGAGATGATAACAACCCTAAAGACTTTAACGAGAAAAGCGATAACCTAAAAAGTTTAGCAACAGGTGAAAGAGTTAGAGGTAGAGAGATATACGGTAAACCATTTAGTTTTAGAGTTACCCCTATGATAATTCAATCAATGAATGGTATTCCTCGCTTTTCAGATACAACAGATGGACTAATCAGAAGGTTAAGAATACTCAAGTTCAATCATGTTTATCGTGGTGAAAATAAGAATAGAGATATTAAAGATAAGTATATTAAAGATCCTAGATTATTGGAATACATCATGTTCAATGCTTTGAAATACGATTCTAATCATATGATTGATACTAAAGAAAGTAAGGCTGAGAAAGAAGAACTTAAAAGAGATAACGATACCGTCTATATGTTTATGGAAGATGTCTTTTCTCAGTTGACAGGTGATCTTATCCCTATGAAGTTGCTTTTCTCAGCATATCAAGTATGGGAATATCGTGAGTTAGGCTCTGAAGGTTTAATGAAGCAGAATACTTTCACTAAGAGAGCGAAAGAACATGCTGAAAAATACGGATATTCTTATGAAAGAAAAAACAAAAGAATACCAAGTGATTATGAAACACCAACTAATGACTTCGGTGTTCTAGGACAATTATTAAATATGACTTTTGAAGAAGTTGAGAAACATTATGAGTTAGGTAAAGCAATTCCATTACTGTTTAAGTAATGTAGACAACATTTGTCTACAAAAATGAAGTTGTCTACACATTTGTCTACACGATTAATCATTGATGTGACAGCATTGGTGAGGGTTATGTAGACAAGTAGACAATATTTTACTAAAAAAGTTATTAATAATTAGTATAGATATACACACATATGTAGAAAGTTTCAAAAAATATTGTCTACTTGTCTACAAAGTGCTGATATCGTTGTCATACCAACGTTTGTAGCTACTTTCAAGTTGTCTACACGAACAAACTTTGTCTACACAAAAACACAAAAAAGAAGGAGTAAATTTAGTTTAGGTTGCAACCAATAATAATACAGCACAGAAAAAGAAGGAGCAAAAACAATGCAAACATTTAAAGAATTATCACAAAAACACAATGCTGAGATGTCACAAATAGAAACATTCAATATTAGAATCAACGACTTTTGGGGATTAGAAGTTTGGAAAGGAAACAGTACTAGCAGATATGAAGTTGAAGTCTACAGTTTGGAAAACTCAATCAGATCATTTGAGACAGTTTATAACATTCCTTCATTAGAATTGACAGATAATGTAATTAAAGAAATGATAAGAGTATTCAACCTTGAGAAAAACAGAGTACCATTTGATAAGATGAAAGACTTCCCATACAACCATTGGCTAGACTTTAATAAATATTTACAAGAACTTGATAAACCACTAAAGAAAATCCAATAAGATGAAGCCCCAACTTAGTTTCAATGAAAGGAGCAATAAATGGCAAATATTATAGATTGGTTCAACGATTTATTTAAAAATGAAGATAAACAATCAGCAATGAACACATCAAATCAGATTGATTTTGACTATCTACCTAGCTTAGGCGGTAGTTTCTCATCTTCACATGCTGAAACACACAACAATCCCACGCTAACCTCTGCTGTAGATGCAATTGCAAGAAATGGGGCTAAGTTAAAGCCTATTCACTACATCAATCAAGGAGAAGGAAATGAAAGGATTAATCGTTTGTTACAAACACAACCTAATCCCTATCAATCTACTTATGACTTTCAATATAAAGTCATATCCACCTTGTTTTTATATAATAATAGCTTTGTCTACATAGAACGTGATAATAAAGGTAATCTCACAGGATTATATCCAATTAAAGGTCAATCCATGCAATTTGGGCTGGATGCTGATAACAACTTAGTTTGTAAATTTACATATAGTTCAGGCTTTGAAATCTATATCCCTTATAGTGAACTCATCCATCTGAGAAGAAACTATAGCTCAGATGAGTTGTTAGGAGACGATAACTCATCACTTAATCCACTGCTGGAAGTATCTGGCGCTCAAATGAATGGGACGGTACGAGGTATTGAATTAGGCGCTAATCTGAGAGGTATTGTCAATTACCAAACAACATTATCACCAGAGACCTTGAAGAAAAGAAAAGATGAATTTACAAGTCAGTATCTTTCATTAGAAAACTCAGGTGGCGTTGTTGCTACTGATCAATCAGTGCAATATACACCCATTGACAGCAAACCATATACAATTAGTGAACAGCAGATTAATACGATCAGCAATCAGATTTACAACTACTTAGGTGTTAATCCTAAGATTGTTTCAAGTGATTATAATGAAGACGAATTTGCATCGTTTTATGAATCAGTAATCGAACCACTTGCTATACAGATGTCATTAGAATTTACAAATAAGCTATTTACTGATAGAGAAAAGGCTTATGGTAACAAGATTGAATTTACATCAATTGGGCTTCAGTTTGCTAGCATGGAATCTAAGACTAAGTTATTAAAGGAAATCATTCCGATGGGATTGGTTACTATTAATGAAGCTAGAAGTATATTGAACTTACCTAAATTGACTGATGAGGATGGTAATAAACGATTACAATCATTAAACTATGCTGATACAGCAATCGTTAATGAATACCAGCTAGAAGGTAATTTAAGCGTGAACGGTCAAGCAGGAACTCATTTAAACATGAGTAATCAAGCAGAAGGTAATTCAAGTACAAACGATCAAGAAGATAATACATCCACCAATGCAAATGAAGGAGAATCAAATGAAAGAGATTAGAATAAACGACATCCAAATTGAACAACGAGATGCTGATACTCAAGAAGATATGATACTAGTAGGTTATCCTATCTTGTTCGACACACCTACTACCATAGGCAAAGGAGACAACGCCTATACCGAAGTTATTCAACGTGGTGCATTAGATGGCGTAGATTTTAATGATACACGCTTAATCTACAATCACGATATGAATAAAATTCCATTGGCTAGAACGGGTAAAACAATGGAACTATACGTGGATGAGGTAGGTTTACGTATGAGAGCTACATTACCCAGTACAGAAGAAGCAAGAAGCGTTTATACGGCAGTACAACGTGGAGACTTAGAGAATATGTCATTTGCTTTTACCGTATCTGATGATGGACACATATACGATGCTGGAACTAGAACACGTAGTATTCATAAAATTGATAAGGTGTTTGAAGTGAGTATCGTCCCATACCCAGCTTATAAGGAAACGGTAGTTTCAGTTGAAGCTAGAAGTATGATTGAAGATGTTCATAGCAAGTTAGATAGTACAGAACGTAAGGATCTAAAGATTCAATTAAATAAATTATTATTAAAAGGAGACAGATAAACATGAATTTTAAAACTATTGAGGAATCATTTAACTACTGGAATCAACGTACAATTGGTGAGATTGAAGAACGTTCTCAGCAGATTGTTATTGAAGTTGATACTAACCCTGATGCTGATATCGAGGTACTTAATATTGAAGTACAAGGATTAACAGATGCTAAAGCTAACTTAGAAGATAAACGTAGTCAATTCAAGGCTAACCTACAAGAATCATTTAACCCAATTACAGGAACTCACAATACAGATAATAAAGGAGACAATACAAATATGAACAATACTGATATTTTCGCAACTGAGGAATACCGTACAGCGTTTTACAAAGACTTATTAAACAAACCATTAGAAGAAACAGAGCAACGTGCATTAGAGACAGCAGAACAAGCGACCCATGCTGAGAAACGTTTAGATGGTTTTAATACAGTAACTACAAACGCTCAAGTAATCCCAACACTTACATTAAATGAAGTGGTTCGTAAAGCACGTACACAAGGTGGATTATTAGCTGAAGCACGTGGATTCAATATCCCAAGTAACTTAAAGATTCCAGTCGGTACTCCATTAACTGTAGCAGAATGGCATACAGAAGGTGCGGAGGTAGCAGGTGAAAAAACTACACCTACATCGGTTGAATTTAAAGGCTATGAATTAATCAAGATCTTCTCAATGTCAGCAAGTGCTAAGAAGATGAGTATTCAAGCATTTGAATCATATGTGACAGATGAATTAGTTTCTTCTGTAATGGAAGCGATTGAACAATCTTTAGTTAACGGAACAGGAGTAGGACAAGGTGAAGGTTTAGAATCTATTGAGTTCTCAGAAGTAAATGGTAACTTAGTAGAATTATCTAGCGCACCATCGTACACAGACTTCACAAAAGCATTAGGTTTATTGAAACGTGGCTACTCTAAAAATGCTAAATTCGCTATGAACAACGCTACGTTATACAGCTTAGTATATGGAGTAGTGGACAACAACAACCGTCCTATCTTTAACCCAGATGCACGTAACGCTGATGTCGGAACAATCTTAGGTAAAGTAATCGTTATTGATGATAACATTGCTGATAACGAGATCTACTTAGGAGACTTCTCAAGCTACTTAGGTTACAACATGCCTAACGGAATTGCCTTAGAAGTATCAACTCAAAGCTCATTCAATAAAGGTTTAATTGATTACCGTGCATTAGCAATCGCTGATACTCAAGTAATCTTACCAGAAGCATTTGTTAAGTTAGCTACAGTAGGTGAATAGGAATGGTTCTTAGTACACCAGATGCTGTAGATATATTAGGTCTAGATAGTGATAGCTATTTAATTGATTCATTAGTCGTACCCTTAGTAGACAGCTTACCAAGCCAAATTGAGAAAACAACAGGGCTTACTATTGAGGAACAGGAGAAGGAACCGTTAGTGTTCACACTATCATCCTTCTTAATTCAATTATGGTTCAATGCTGAGGACACTCAATCCTACAGATTACAGAGAGTTATTGATTCATTAACATCTACTATAAAGCATAATCGAGATACTCAGTAACCATCTATCATATCTATACCTTTCAATATATTGTTATTTACACCTCTAAATAATTAATACCACCTTTCAATATATTGTTATTTGCACCTCTAAATAATTAATACCACCTTTCAAAAAAACAACTTAGTATATTTACACATAGGGGGTAGTCAATTTATGGCTACCCTTTATGTTATATATACCTTCTATGATAAGTGATTACCGTTTGCTTATGTTAGATCAGCACACACACAACGTGCTGAGTACATAACATATTAAGTAACAGCTATCATTATCAATACCATCAAACTAGCTCAATCACGAGCCCATACCAATTGAACGACTACCTTTAAAATACTAATACTAATACAAATACTAAAGCGTACATGTTTATCCATTTACCAACAACTGCTGATTTAAGACAGCATCTGTTTTTAAACAGAGTGCTATTTTAAAAAGTACAAGGGGTAATTATACAGGCTATACCTTAGAAGTATAGGGGTATAAATATGTAAGTACTAGTACATATGACTACACACTACATTAAACATAAAAGAGGTGAACAAACAAATGGCGAGAGAATTTGCAGGGAACTTCTATAAGCGTAAGCAATGGATAGATACAAGAGAATATATCATGAGTAAATATGATTGGATATGTCAGCACTGCCAAGCACCAGCTAAGGTAGTACATCACATCGTTCATCTTAATGCACAGAACATTCATGATCCAATGATTGCTTATGGAGAAGAGAATTTGATTCCTTTATGTACTGATTGTCATGCGAAAGTGCATGCAAGCAACGATAAGAGTTTAACAGACAAAGGATTATTGTTCGATATTGATGGTAATTTAATACAAGTTGATAAACGTTGATACACCAAGCTTTCATAGTGTTTTCAAACAAACCCCCCTATATCAACATTCTTCATATAACCTCAAAGACCGCCACCCCCCTTTCCCACACCTCTAAACTGAATTTTGAAAATAATAAGGAGGCTAATTACCTTGAATAAAACGGAATATACAGACAAATTGAAAGAAACTTTACACATAATCCCAGAAGAACACCAACACATTGCTGAAGAATTGATAGAAGAACTAGTATTTATGCGAGAAGTTTTAGATAACGTGAAGCAGGAACTTATAAATGAAGGTGCTACTAGCATGTTTGTTAATGGTGCTCAGAGTAATACACGACAAACACCAGAGTTTAAATCATACATGGATCTATCAAATAGATATAAACAATACTTAGGCGAGTTGAAGAACTTATATCCGAAATCAGAAAATGCTACAGATGAATTAACACCAGAAGCTCAATTACTTGCTGAGTTCATGACCTCTAATTAGAGGGATTAATTTAAATATGAAAGGAGTTGAATAATTGAACTATATTATAGAATACGTAAATAAGATAGAATCAGGAGAAATAATCACTAGTAAGCGTGTAGCTAAGGTTTATAACGAACTAAAGGATAGGATAGAACATCCCACAGGTAGATATATCTTTGATGAGGAATCAGCATTGAGACCAATTAAATTCATTGAATCGTTTTGCAGACACTCTAAAGGAGATAAAGCGAGACAACTTATAGAGTTGGAGTTATTCCAAAAGGCTTATATACAGGCTTTATTTGGATTTGTGGATGCTGATACAGGATTGAGACAATATAGAGAGAGTTTATTATTAGTAGCGAGAAAGTGCGGTAAATCTACACTATTAAGTGCCATTGCCTTATATATGTTACTAGCGGATAATGAAACAGGTGCTGAGATATACTCAATTGCTACTAAACGAGAACAAGCTTATATCGTATTTGAAAGTACCTTGAATATGATTAAACAAGATCAGTATTTATCAACCGTGCTGAAGAAACGTAAAACAGATGTTTATTGTGATTTTAACATGAGTAAGATCCAACCTTTATCATCAGATAGTAATACCCTAGATGGTTTAAACAGCCATCTAGTTATCATTGATGAACTTCATGCGATTAAAAGTAGAGGTACATATGAAGTTATGAAACAATCTTTATCAAGTCGAGAACAACCAATGCTGATTATGATTAGTACAGCAGGTACGATTAGGGAATCAATCTTTGATGATACATACGAATATGCTACTAAAGTAGCTGATGGTATATACCAAGATGAAACATTCCTTCCTATTATATATGAACTAGATGATCCAGAAGAATATTTAGATCCAGATAATTGGATGAAAGCTAATCCAGCATTAGGTACGATAAAAAAACATTCGTATATTGAACAGCAATTAGACCGTGCTAAGAATAATCCAGTTGATTTACGAGGTATTTTAGTTAAGGATTTTAACGTTCGAGGAAGTGAAACAGGTACATGGTTAGACTTTTCTCAAATAAACAATGAAAAAACGTTCGATTTAAGCTCATTTCAGAACTATTATGCCATCGGTGGTATGGATCTATCTTCTAACGTCGATTTAACATGCGCTACAGTACTGATATTTAATCCAGATGACAATACTAAATACGTACATCAGCATTATTGGATTCCAGAGGATAGTAAGAAGATACGCACTGCTGAGGAAAGAAGCTTACTTGAGAAATGGGAAGAACGAGGATTGCTAACTTTCACTCAAGGGAATCTTATAAATTACTCACTGTTGACGAGATGGTTCTTAGATATAGTGAACGTCTATAACATAAACCTTCCTTACATATACTATGATAGGTACAGTGCTAGTCATTTAGTTCTTGAATTGGAACGAGAAGGCTTTAACATGATACCGACAGCACAAGGGGTTAAAACGCTAAGTTTACCAATGCAAACACTAGGTGCTGATCTAGCAGGGAAACGAGTGAACTATAATAATAACCCTATCTTGAAATGGTGTTTAACTAACACAGCAGTGAAGGAAGATATTAACGGTAATATCCAACCAAAGAAAACTTCTAACCCTAGCAGACGTATAGACGGTACAGCCAGTTTATTAGATGCTTACGTTGGATTATTGGAGCGTTACGAGGAGATTAAGAACCTACAGCCTAGTAACGTACAGTGAAACAACATGCTGAGGTGTTATATCAGCATAGGGATACAAGAAAAACCCATGCTGAGGTGTTACATCACCATAGAGATACAAGAAAACCCCATGCTGAGGGGTATATATCAGCATAGAGATACAAGAAACACAACTACTATATAGAAAGGATTGAACAGATGATTACCAACGATAGATTATTTAGTTTAAGACGTGAGAAGGGAAATCGTAAGGATAAAATAATTACCTTCTATGAACCAGTGAATGTTATGGATAGAGAAACAGGTCGTTTAGTTGTTAAGTGGAGAAAACTATTTGATTGCAAAGCATATGTAAGACAAGTAGGAGCTAATGAGTATATGTACGATAACATGGATATTAATTTTGAGGATAGACTATTCATGATCAACTACCGTGAAGAAGGATTAAGTACGAATAATCGTATTGTATATAAAAATAAAATGTATGAGATTAAGAAGATTGATACATTTGAGGATAACAGAAGAGATGATATTCTTATTTTAGGCAATGTATTCACTAAATAGGATAAGACTATCTATGTTATACTTTACAAACCACAATCGAATCGTGGTAATAAGGGGTTCGAAAAAGGTTCAGTAAATAGGTCGAATATCCAGAGCGCTTAGGTATTGATAGGTCAGCAGTCAGCTCACATTAGCATTTCCCAGAGCGTAATAACGGTCGCAGGTTCGAATCCTGCCTAGATCGTACAGAAACATTGATATGACGCGCATTGTATCATGACGTTCTAACTGGGGGTAAGTTGTTTTATGAAACCCCCCCTAAAAGTCGGCTATTATAAGCTTGTCGTATCATGCTGAAATAGGATTATATTGTTGACTGAATAAACCTCTTACTTACTAAAGTAGGAGGTTTTTTTGCTTTTAAAAAATTTTAGATAGAACATCTATCTGAGAATAGTAACATTTTCCCGAAAGGTGTATAGTAGTAATTATCAAAAAAGGTAGGTGATCGGCATGGAATATAAACTCATAACTAAAGACGAAGAAGCAGCATTGAATTTACCGAATGAGCCGGTTGAATTATATGGCAAGTTAGTTGTTTCATTAAATAAGAAACAATGGACTTATAAAGAAGAATTGTTCGAGCAAGATGAAGAACAAACTTTTCCTGAAGAGAACTATATATATGAAGAGATTGTTGTAAAAGGATTTGCGATTGGAGCTTTTCAAGATTCAAAATGTGTCGGCTTAGCTGTCTTTGAACATCAATGGAATAAGTATATGTACTTAGCTGATTTAAAAGTAACAAAAGAATATCGCCGATTTGGACATGGTCAAGAGTTAATTAAACAGGGCTTCATAGAAGCTCAAAGTCTAGGTTATAAAGGCTTATTCACTATTGGACAAGATAATAATTTAGGCGCTTGTAAATTTTATTTAAATCAAGGTTTTGAGATAGGTGGCTTTAATAATCGCGATTATGATTTTACTCAGCAAGAGGGAAAATCAGATATATATTTCTATTTAAATGAGATGAGAAATTAGAGACCTTTATTAAAATATTTTCATAAAAGACAAAGCTGTGTTATAATGACTTATACGAAAAGAGGAGTGACACATAATGACAAATAATTATATGACGCGTGTTTATGACAAATTATCAAAAACTTTTGAGCATGAAACAGAATTTTTACAAGCTGTGAAAGATTTTCTTGATGCAATTGAACCAGTGATTGAAAAACATCCTGAATATGAAGATTTGGCAATACTTGAACGAATCACTGTGCCAGAAAGAATTATATCTTTCCGTGTTCCTTGGGTAGATGACCGAGGGAAAGTTCAAGTGAATCGTGGTTACCGTGTGCAATTTAATTCCTTAAATGGACCTTATAAAGGTGGTATTCGCTTCCATCCATCAGTAAACCAAAGTATCATGAAGTTTCTTGCTTTTGAGCAAATCTTCAAAAATTATTTAACAGGTCTACCAATCGGTGGAGGTAAAGGTGGTGCTGATTTTGATCCTAAAGGGAAATCAGACAATGAAGTGATGAACTTTACTCAAAGTTTTATGACTGAATTACAAAAATACATTGGTGCTGACGAAGATGTGCCTGCCGGTGATATTGGTGTAGGTGCACGAGAAATTGGGTACATGTTTGGACAATACAAACGCTTAAACGCTAAGACTCCGGGTGTATTAACTGGGAAACCTATTCCAGCTGGAGGGAGTCAAGGACGTGCTGAAGCAACGGGTTACGGATTAATTTACTTCTTATTAGAAATGTTGACTGAAGTGAATGAAACACTAGAAGGTAAACGAGTGATTATTTCTGGTTCTGGGAATGTTGCTTATTATGCTGCGAAGAAAGCCATGGAACTTGGTGGTGTAGTTGTTTCTTTTAGTGATTCAGATGGGGCAATTTATGCTGAAAATGGTATCGATTTAGATACGGTAAAACAAATTAAAATTGATAACCGTGGAAGAATTAAAGAATATATTGATGCTCATTCAGATGCTGAGTATTTTGAAGGTTCACTTTGGGATCATGATATTAAAGCAGATATTGCCTTACCATGTGCAACTCAAAATGAAATTAACGAAGAACAAGCCCAACGTTTAGTTGATAATGGAATTAAATTTGTCGCTGAAGGGGCAAATATGCCAAGCCATACAAATGCAGTAAAAGTATATAAAGAAAACAAATTATACTATGGGCCTGGTAAAGCCGCTAACGCTGGTGGGGTTGCGGTATCTGCGCTTGAGATGAGTCAAAACTCACAACGACTAAGATGGACAACGGAAGAAGTTGACGAGAAACTTAAAGTCATCATGAAAGATATCTTCAAACAAGCATTAGATGCAAGTAATGCTTATGACTTAGATCATGATTATGCTGCCGGAGCAGATATTGCATCATTTGAAAGTATTGCTAAATTAATGATTATGAATGGTGTCGTATAAGACACACGAAATAATAAGCTATTGGGTGAATTTTTCATCTGATAGCTTATTTTATTTTCAAAAATCTCAGGGACATTTTTCATATTTCCACACTTTAAATACGACCCAACACATATCTTCAACAAAATAAAGCTATAATAATACTTAAAACGATTACACAATATAACAATAATGATTTGAATAATCGCCATTCCTAATAGTTTCTATCGGCTTAAAAAAACTTTAAACTTTTATAGTTTGACAACCAAACTAATTTCATTTATTATTTGACTATCAAATAGTTTGAATATCAAACGAAGTTGATGAGAGGTGATAATGAGTGGATAATGGGACCGTTACAAAAATTAACGATTATTTGGTCCAAATATTTAATGAAGTACTATTAATTGAAGAAAATTCGCTTAGACAAAGTGAGTTTTCAGATCTAACTATTAAAGAGATGCATACTATTGAAGCAATTGGTCTTAAAGGAAATTTAAGTTCATCACAAGTAGCAGAGAAATTATCTGTCACTAAAGGTACTTTGTCTGTGTCCATACAAAATCTTGTGACAAAAGGCTATGTTGAACGGGTGCGTTTAGAAGAAGATCGTCGAGTTGTTAGACTTAAGTTGTCTAAAAAAGGAAAACTACTCTTTCGCTTGCACCGCAAATTCCATCTAGATATGGTAAGAGATACAATCGCAGGTCTAGATAAAGAAGAAGCGGAAATGTTAATTAAGGGATTAGGTAATCTACATAATTTCTTAAATGACATTAAAGAGAAATTGTAGAAAAGGAAGATGATATGAGTCGTATTATTGCTACAGGAGCGTATTTACCGGAGAAAGCTGTATCAAACACAGAATTAATCGAAGTAAATCAGTTAGACTCATCCACAGAATGGATTGAGCAACGAACTGGTATAAAACAACGTTTTTTTGCAAATGATGAAGAGACAGTGGCGAGTATTGCGACAAATGCCGTAGACGATTTACTTAGTAAACTGGATGAAGATATTCGACATGACATTAAGTTGATTATAGTTGCAACAATGTCTCAAAGAGAATATACACCATCGACAGCCAATAAAGTGCAGTTAAATCTGAATTGTCACAATGCCATTAGTTTTGATATTAATGCCGCATGTAGTGGATTTGTCTATGCATTGGATATTGCTGAGAAAATGTCAAAATCATTTTCATCTGGCTACACATTAGTGATTGGTGCTGAGAAGATGAGTCAGATTTTAGATTTCAATAATCGGGCTACGTCTATCTTATTTGGTGATGGCGCTGGGGCATTGTTAATTGCCAATGACGGCGAAGGTTTACCTGAATATGATAGTTGTTTGAATTCTCGTGGCGATGAAAATCTATCCATCGCAGTAGCTCCTAATGAAGAAGGAGATATTACTTTGACGATGAATGGACGCGAAGTGTTCAATTTCGTTCAAAGAACGGTTCTTCCGTCATTAGATCAATTTGTAAACAAACAAGAAACTTTAGATTATATCGTTAGTCATCAAGCGAATTTCCGCTTTATAAAGATGATGTCCAAAAAACTAAAGATGGATTTATCAAAAATACCATCGAACATAGACCGTGTTGGGAATGTATCTGCTGGAAGTATTCCAATTTTATTAAATGAAATGGTTGAAGCAAAACAAATCAGACTAGATGGCACTCAAAGTGTTGTTATGATTGGTTTTGGTGCAGGCTTAACATGGGGCGAAGTACACACAAAATTATAAAAATTATTGGAGGAAAATATTATGTTTGAAAAAATTAAAGAAATTATCGTGGATCAATTAGGTGTAGAAGAGAATGAAGTAACCTTAAAAACTAGCTTTGAAAACGACTTAGAAGCGGATAGCTTAGATATCTTCCAAGTAATCAATGAAATCGAAGACGAATTCGATATTACAATTGATACTGACCAAGACTTAAAAACAGTTGGAGATTTAGTTAGTTACGTTGAAGGATTAGACAAATAATTTTTCTCGTTAGATAAAGGAAGGTATATATGAAGACAGCCATTACAGAATTACTAAACATTGAATATCCTATTGTTCAAGGTGCAATGGCATGGGTTGCTGATGCAGATTTAGCGAGCGCAGTATCCAATGCTGGTGGATTAGGCGTTATAGGAACAGGACATGACCCTGTTGAATTAGTTCGAGAAAAAGTTGAATTAATGAAGTCAAAAACTGACAAACCATTTGCAGTGAATGTCATGCTTTTAAACGCAAATACCCAAGAGGTTGTTGATTACTTAATCGAATCTGGAATAAAAATCATCACAACAGGTGCAGGAAACCCTGCGAAATACATGCAAAGATTTCACGATGCAGGTATTAAAGTGATTCCAGTTGTAGCTTCAGTCGCTCTTGCGCGACGTATGGAGAAAATTGGAGCTGCCGCTGTTGTTGTTGAAGGGATGGAAGCTGGGGGACATATCGGTAAATTAACGAGTTTAGCCCTTTTAGCTCAAGTCACAGAAGTTGTAACGATTCCTGTCATTGCTGCAGGAGGATTCGGAGATGGTCGTGCTTTAGCAGCAGCTTTAATGCTAAGTGCTGACGGTATCCAAGTGGGTACACGTTTCGTTGTTGCAGATGAATCAAATGCTCATGATAACTTTAAGGACGCGATCCTTAAAGCAAGTGACATTGATACTGTTGTAACAGGTCAGATTACAGGACATCCAGTCCGAGTTCTGAGAAACCGACTAACAAAAGAATATTTACAAGTCGAGAAAGAAATCACAAGTCTTCCAGGTCAAGACTTTTCACGGTTGGAGCAAATGGCTCAAGGCGCTTTAAGAAAGGCCGTTGTGGAAGGCGATACAGTAGGTGGATCAATGATGGCTGGCCAGATTGCCGGTTTAATTAAAGAAAGACAAACTGTTAAAGAAATTATCGAAGATTATATTCAAGTAGCGAAAGAAACATATAAGGAAAAAGCAAATTATTTTGAAGCTTAATTGAAAGGGTGATTTTATGAAATTGGCTATTATATTTAATGGTCAAGGTGCACATTATGAAGGTATGGGAATGGGTTTTGTCGAAGCATTTCAAGAAGCAAAAGAAATCTTCACTCAAGCAGAAGACATCACTCAATTACCGATTCAAACGTGGATCAATTCTGATATCAATCAATTGGCTTTAACAAAAAATGCTCAACCTGCAATCGTTACAACAAGCTTAGCTATTTATGAATCGATTAAAACTAAACTCCCAGCCATACAATATATGGCTGGGTTAAGTTTAGGTGAGTATAGTTCTTTAATTGCCAGTAACATATTAGAACTTGACGAAGGATTAAATTTAATCAAAAAGCGTGGAGATATTATGTCCGCGTACTGTGAACACATCGAAAAGGATGCAAGTTACCTTATGGCAGCAGTAATTAATATGCCCATCGATGAAATTAAGACACTTGTTGAAAGTATTCATACTGAAGAGACGCCTATATATATTGCTAATTACAACTCGCCGACTCAAATTGTCGTCGCAGGCATAAAAGAAGCAGTCACTGCTTTTAGAAAAGAAGCAAAAAGTTTAGGTTATCGTAAGGTCATACCTTTAAAAGTAGAAGGACCTTTCCATACTCCGATTATGAAAGGGATGCAAGCAGACTTCGAAAAAGTACTTGCCGACACAAACTTTCAAGTAGGAACAGTTCCAGTAATTAGTAATGTAACTGTTGAGAATCATTCAACAGATCAGATTCGTACTTTATTAAGCGACCATTTGGTTAAACCAGTGAAATGGTTCCCAACGGTTCATCGCTTAAAAGAAGAGGGAATTACACATGTTATCCAAATTGGACCAGGAAATACCTTAGCTAAATTAATGGCGAAGGATGAATTGGCTCCAGAAGTTTTTGTAGTGGATAAAGTTGAAGATGTTGAAGAATTAATACAATGGTTAAGTAGTGGAGGGAAATAATGATATTAACATGTTTAATCAGCGGTAGCTCAAGAGGAATTGGTCTTGGCATCGCTAAACATTTAGCAGAAGCTGGGCATCAAGTAATTTTAAATAGTCGTAAACCAATTGCTGAGGAAGTACTTCAAGAATTTGCTGACTATGAATTGGAAGTAGGTCAAGCCATCGGAGATATAAGTAACTTTGATGGAGCGAAACAACTTGTTGAAGAAGTACGCGAAACCTATGGCAGAATCGACGTTTTAATTAATAATGCGGGTATTACAAGCGATGGATTATTCCTTCGTATGACAGAAGAAGATTTTGATAACGTGATCAATACAAACTTAAAAGGAACATTTAACTTAACAAGATTTGTATCACCGATTATGTTAAAACAAAAATCTGGGACAATTATTAATATGTCTAGTGTTGTAGGTGTAACAGGAAATCCAGGGCAAGCAAATTATGCTGCCAGTAAAGCAGGCGTAATCGGTTTAACTAAGTCTTTAGCGAAAGAGCTAGGAAGTCGATCAATCACTGTCAATGCGATAGCGCCAGGTTATATTGAAACAGATATGACTGACGCTTTGAGTGATAAAGTTAAGAAAACTATGTTAAGTCACATTCCATTAAAACGCTTTGGTCAAGTTGAAGAGATTAGTTCTGTCGTTGATTTCTTGATTACTAACCGATATATTACCGGTCAAGTCATCGAAGTTAACGGTGGATTACATATTTAAGGAGGATTCTATGAGAAGAGTCGTAATAACAGGTCTAGGAACTGTATCACCTATTGGTAATAGTGTCGATGCATTCTGGGATAGTGTATTAACAAATAAATCAGGTATTGCACCAATAGAAGGTTTTGATGCTTCTGAAACAGGCGTGACTGTTGCTGGCGAAGTCAAAGGTTTTGATGCAAGAGAAGAATTAGGAAGAAAAGATAGCCAGAGAATGGACAAATTCTCACAATTTGGTGTCGCAGCAAGTAAAGAAGCTGTTGAGATGAGTGGTTATGATATTTCAAGTAATCCATTTAATGTTGGGGTAATGGTGAGTTCAGGAATTGGTGGACTACATGCTATTCAAAACGGTATTTTAAAGATGAAAGATAAAGGCCCTAAAAGAGTTCCACCATTATTTGTTCCATTAACAATTGGGAACATGGCCGCTGGGAATATTTCAATGCAGTTTGGTGCACGTGGAATCAGTTTAGATATTGTAACAGCTTGTGCAAGTGCCACAAATGCGATTGGTGAAGCGTTTATTAAGATTCAAAACGGTTTATTAGACGCCTGTATCGCGGGTGGGGCTGAGTCAACGATTAACGAAATCGGAATCTCAGGTTTCGCGGCTTTAACTGCTTTATCTACAAATGAAGATCCAGCAAAAGCATCTCGTCCCTTTGATAAAGACCGTGACGGTTTTGTTATGGGAGAGGGAGCAGGGATTGTATTCTTAGAATCATTAGAATCAGCTCAAGCACGTAATGCAACAATTTATGGTGAAATTGTTGGTTATGGTTCAAACTCAGACGCTTATCACATGACTGCTCCATTACCTAACGGAAGTGGTGCTGGAGAAGCGATGAAAACTGCAATCAAAATGGCAGGAATTGAAGCCGAAGATGTTGATTATATCAATGCTCACGGCACAAGTACACCAACAAATGATTCAGGTGAAACGACAGCGATTAAATATGCTTTAGGAGATCACGCACATAAAGTACCAATTTCAAGTTCTAAAGGACACTTTGGACACTTATTAGGAGCAGCCGGTGGTGTGGAATCAATTATGGTGATTAAATCATTGCAAGAAGGCTTTATCCCACCAACTTTAGGTCTAGAGACACCGGACGAAGAATGCAATCTTGATTATGTACCTGGTGAAGGACGGAAACAAGATATTCAATATGCTTTATCAAATTCTCTGGGTTTTGGTGGTCATAATGCCGTCCTTTGCTTTAAACGTTGGGATGGTGCGTAATTTTGAATCAAGAACAATTATTATCATTAATCGATAAATTAGATCAATCATCACTCGCTTTCTTAAATTATGAAACAGACGATGTAAAACTCGTTCTTTCAAAAGAAATGCCTAATGAAGCACCGGCTTTCTACGGACACCAAGAAGAAAGTAAACTAGCACAAACAACGACAGTAGAGCAAGAAACAGCTCCAACCCAGATCGATGAAGCGAAACCAGTAACAAACGACATCGACGTTGAGGAAGGTGAATTCATTACATCACCAATGGTTGGGGTAGTATATTTACAACCTAACCCAGATAGCGAAGCATTCGTTAAGGTTGGTGACACTGTGTCAGAGGGAGATACAGTCGTAATTATTGAAGCAATGAAATTAATGAATGAAATTCAAGCGAACCATTCAGGAACAGTTGTAGAAATTCTTGTTGAGAATGAAACTGTTGTTGAATTTGGTCAACCAATTATGAGAATTAACTAGGAGGAAAACAATGACACTATTAACAGCAACTCAAGTAATGGAAATTATTCCAAATCGTTACCCAATTTTCTTTATCGATGCAGTGGATGAATTAATTCCGGGTGAAAAAGTTGTCGCACGTAAAAACGTGACAATTAACGAAGAAGTATTCCAAGGACACTTCCCTGGAGAACCTGTATTCCCAGGTGTTCTAATTGTAGAATCATTAGCACAAGCAGGCTCAATTCCATTATTATCATTAGAAGGATTTGACGGAAAGACAGCTTACTTAGGTGGTTTAAATAAAGTTAAATTCCGTAAAAAAGTTGTTCCTGGAGATGTATTACGTCTTGAAGTTAATATTAAAAAACTAAAAAGTAATGCAGGTATCGGAATTGGTAAAGCATACGTTGGAGATAAAGTTGTATGTGAATGTGAAATGACATTCATTATAGGGGCGAAATAAGATGTTTAAAAAAGTTCTCGTGGCAAACCGCGGAGAAATCGCGGTTAGAATTATACGTGCGCTCCGCGAGATGGATATTACTTCAGTGGCTATCTTCAGTGAAGCAGATCGGAATGCCTTACATACTGAATTAGCGGACGAAGCCATTTGTATTGGTCCAGCAAAATCTTTGGATTCATATGCAAATCCAGTCGCTGTCATCAGTGCTGCTTTAGCAACAGGAGTGGATGCAATCCACCCTGGTTACGGTTTTCTATCAGAACGAAGTGATTTTGTGACTTTATGTGAAGATGTAGGTATTGAATTCATTGGACCGAATAGTCATATTATTGATGTTATGGGACATAAACAACATGCCAGAGATACAATGCGTAAGTCTGGTATTCCAATTACTCCTGGTAGTGCTGGGTTAATTTATTCAATTGAAGAAGCCCGTGATATTGCACTTGATATTGGATACCCTTTGATGATTAAAGCCGCAGATGGTGGTGGTGGTAAAGGGATGCGCCGTGTAGAAGACGCTTCACAATTAGATGCATTGTTTAGTCAAGCACAGAATGAGACGGAAGCAATTTATGGAAATAAAGACCTATATATTGAACGTATTATTGCTCCTGCAAAACATATTGAAGTTCAATTGTTAGGAGATAAATACGGTAACGTTATTCATCTAGGAGAAAGAGATTGCTCATTCCAACGTAACAATCAAAAGGTTCTAGAAATCTCTCCAGCGGTCAGTCTGCCCCTAGAGGTCAGAAAAAACATATGTGAAACAGCTGTAAAAGCAGCGGAAGCCATAGGCTATCAGAACGCGGGAACCATTGAGTTTTTAGTTGATAAAGACAATAACTTCTTCTTCATGGAGATGAATACACGTTTACAAGTTGAGCATCCCGTAACTGAAATGGTTACAGGTGTGGATATAGTAAAAGAACAAATCCGTGTAGCCATGGGTGAGCCATTAACTTATAAGCAAGAGGATATTCAAGTAAAAGGCTTTGCGGTTGAAGTACGTTTGAATGCAGAGAATCCAAGAGATAATTTTAGACCTTCCGCTGGTCACATTAATCAATTAATGTTTCCTGCAGGCGGTCTAGGTTTACGAATTGAATCTGCTCTTTATCCTCATTACACATTACCACCATTCTATGATTCAATGGTGGCGAAAGTAATTACGCATTCAAATACTTTAGAAGATGCTTTGAAGATAATGGAGCGCGCTTTATATGAAGTGACTGTTGAAGGTGTTGAAACAAATATCGACTTACTCGAAGCACTTGTAAGTGATGAATATATTAATTGGGACAGAGTGCATACGAAGTGGTTAGAAACCCACTATATGCCAAAATGGTTAGAAAAAGAAGAAAATACTGAAGAATAAGAGGTGATGTTTTGGCTTTATTTAGGCGAAAAAAAACAATAAGAATTAATCCAATTAGTCCCGCTGAAGTAGCCACACAAAGATCATCTATTCCAGATAATATTGCAGAAAAATGTCCACATTGTGATCGAATTATATTACAAAATCAAATTACAGAAGATTACTGTTGCCCACATTGCAGTGAACATCTACATTTTCCAGCTTATGAACGTATTCAATGGTTAGTAGATGAAGGGTCATTTAAGGAATGGGATAGCGATCTAAACGCGAAGAACCCACTAAATTTTCCAGGCTATAGTGCCAAGTTAGAAAAAGCGCAAGATAATACACAATTGAAAGAAGCAGTCGTCGCAGGTGAAGCAGAACTTGATGGTAGAGCAATAGCAATTGGTGTGATGGATAAACGATTCGTCATGGCAAGTATGGGGACAATTGTCGGTGAGAAAATTACACGGCTGTTCGAGCATGCGACGGAGCATAAACTACCTGTTATTCTCTACATTGCTTCTGGTGGAGCTAGGATGCAAGAAGGGATCTTATCCTTAATGCAAATGGCGAAAATCTCGCAAGTGGTTGCGAAACATCAAGACGCAGGTTTATTTTATTGTAGTGTGTTGACAAATCCGACCACCGGTGGTGTCACAGCGAGTTTTGCGATGCAAGGGGACGTAACACTAGCAGAACCTCGGGCAGTCGTAGGTTTTGCAGGGAAACGTGTGATTGAACAAACAATTAAAAGTAAATTAACGAAAGACTTTCAACAAGCTGAATGGGTATTTGATAATGGTTTTATCGATTCAATTGTACCAAGATTAAACCAGAAACAAATCATCAACCAATTAATCCAAGCTCATTCATATGAAGGTGGTGTGTAATTATGAGCAAAGCCTATGAAAAAGTCTTAAAAGCGAGAGATTTAAAAAGAATCTCAACCATTGATATCATTGAGAATTTAACTGATTGGTTTATTGAATTACATGGAGACCGTCATATGGAAGATGATAAATCCATTATTGGAGGTATCGGCATGTATGACGGGCAACCTATAACGATTATCGGTATTCAAAAAGGCCGTACAACCCGTGAGAACATAGAACGAAACTTTGGGTCAGTCGGCCCAGGCGGTTACCGAAAAGCAATTCGTCTTGTCGAACAAGCGAATAAATTTAATCGTCCAATATTAACCTTAATTAATACAGCTGGAGCACATGCCTCACCAGAATCAGAAGAGACAGGTATAGGGGAAGCAATCGCTCAATCACTATTAACTTTTGCGAAAGTTGAAGTTCCTACCTTATCGATAATTCTCGGAGAAGGTGGAAGCGGGGGAGCGCTAGCTTTGGCATTAACAGATGAAGTGTGGATGCTTGAGAATAGCGTTTACTCTATTCTATCTCCAGAAGGCTTTGCATCTATATTATGGAAGGATGCGAAACTGGCTTCAAAAGCAGCGGATGTCATGAAACTTACGGCAGAAGATTTACACGAATTAAAAGTCGTAGAAAAAATCATTTCAGAGATAAATCATGGAGTTCCTTTAAACCGAGATGTCATCTTAAAACGGACTATAAATGATATTAAAGCGAAGTTTAAGGAATTAAATCAGCTGGATGTAGAAACACGATTAGCCAATCGAAATAAACGATTTAGATCTTTTTAAGCGATAAAATAAATAAGTGTTAGTGAAATAGTTCACTGACACTTATTTTTTTGTGACAAAATAATTCGATTAGGTGAAATATAGGCGAAATGAATAAAAATATCTTATTAATTGCTAAAATAATAATTACTTTAGTATATTAAAAATAAACAGTTAACAATGTAGATGCAGCAAGTATTTATATGAAATTTTATGCAATAGATGACTCAAAACATTAAATAGAAACAATTTATAAAAAGAACTATAAAAAAACATTATAACAAACAAATTGGAATCATCTCATTTGATTATAATAAATGTTACAGGCGAATTTTGTACTACAACAGAATTTCCTTATTGAAACACATTTTCAATGAAAATATAACAACAAATAAAATTTTAAATTTCAATCGACATATTGTGAAGATTTTCTCAACAAGCTTAAAATCAGGTTTTGTAATCGTTTTATAATTTTTATAATACTTGCAATTATTTAATGAGCGTGATAAATTAGAAATAACTGAATAGTACAGTTTATTGTGCTTTGTATTATTCTATATTATTTTAAGAGAGGAATGTGTAATAGCATGGCAAATAAAAAAGTTCCTGCAAAAATGGAAGATCTGCTAAGAGCAGACAACTTTGATTTTAGCACAGTTCAAATATTAGATAATGACGGAAAGGTAGTTAATGAGGAATTAATGCCTGAACTTTCAGACGAAGAATTAGTAACATTTATGGAAGATATGGTTTTCTACCGCGAGTGGTATAACCGTACTCAAGCATTAAGTCGTCAAGGACGTTTAGGATTCGTAGCTCCAACAACTGGACAAGAAGCTTCTCAATTAGGAACAATTGCGGCAACAACTGAAGATGACATTATCTTCCCAGGATACCGCGATATACCTCAATTAATGCAACATGGATTACCTAGTTACAAAGCATACTTATGGTCTAAAGGACATGTAGAAGGAAGTACTTACCCTGAAGATTTCCGAGCTTATCCACCACAAATTATTATTGGTGCTCAGTATGTTCAAACTGCTGGTGCAGCTTTGGGTATCAAGAAAAATGGTCGTAAAGCCGTAGCAATGACTTGGACGGGTGACGGTGGTTCATCTCAAGGTGATGTGTATGAAGGAATGAACTTTGCCGGAGCTTATAAAGCACCAGCAATCTTCGTAATTCAAAACAACGGTTGGGCTATCTCAACTCCACGTGAATTCCAAACTGCAGCACCAACATTAGCTCAAAAAGCTGTAGCAGCTGGTATCCCAGGTGTTCAAGTTGATGGTATGGATATTTTAGCGGTTTATGCTGTAACGAAAGCTGCGCGTGAATATGCGATTGCAGGAAACGGACCAGTATTAATCGAAACATTATGTTACCGTTTCGGACCTCACTCACTATCAGGTGATGATCCAAAACGTTACCAACCAGAAGGTGCTCAAGACGAATGGCGTCAACGTGACCCATTAAACCGTTACCGTAAATTCTTAACTGAAAAAGGATTATGGACAGAAGAAAAAGAAAACGAAGTAGTTGAAAACACTAAAGAAGCTGCTAAAGAAGCAATTAAACAAGCAGAATCTACTCCTAAACAAAAAGTTTCGGACTTCTTGAAAAATATGTTTGAAACTCCTGACTATGTAACACAAGAACAAATTGAATACTACGAAGCAAAGGAGAATAAATAATCATGGCTCAAATGACATTGATTCAAGCGATCACAAACGCTTTAGAAATTGAATTAGGCAACGATGACCGTACTTTAGTCTTCGGTGAAGACGTAGGAGCTAACGGTGGGGTATTCCGTGCCACAGAAGGTTTACAAGAAAAATTCGGAGAGGACCGTGTATTTAATACACCTTTAGCAGAATCTGGTATCGGTGGTTTAGCCGTTGGTTTAACATTTGAAAACTTCCGTCCAATTATGGAAATCCAATTCTTCGGATTTGTTTTCGAAGTTATGGACTCAATTGTAGGACAAGCAGCGCGTACTCGTTACCGTACAGGTGGATCACGCACTATGCCGATCACAATTCGTTCACCATTCGGTGGAGGAGTAGCAACACCAGAAATGCACGCGGACTCATTAGAGGGTCTAATTGCACAATCACCTGGTATTAAAGTTGTTATCCCATCTAACCCATATGATGCTAAAGGATTATTAATCTCTGCAATTCGTGATAATGACCCAGTTGTTTACTTAGAACATATGAAACTTTACCGTTCATTCCGTGAGGAAGTTCCAGAAGAAGAATATACAGTTCCATTAGGGAAAGCGAACATTGTTAAAGAAGGAACTGACGTTTCTATCATCACTTACGGTGCAATGGTTCGTGAAGCAATTTCAGCAGCAGAAGCGCTTGAAAAAGAAGGCATCTCAGCTGAAATCGTTGACTTACGTACTGTTCATCCATTAGATATCGAAACAATCGTTGCTTCAGCTGAAAAAACTGGTCGTGTTGTCGTTGTTCAAGAAGCACAACGTCAAGCAGGTGTCGGTGAGAAAGTAATTTCTGAAATTTCACAACGTGCAGTTCTTTCACTAAAAGCTCCAATTGGATTCGTAGCAGCACCAAACACTGTCTTCTCATTCGGTATGGCAGAAAAAGACTGGTTACCAAATGCTGATGATATCGTAGCAAAAGTAAAAGAAGCTACTGATTTCTAAATATAAATACTTAGGGTAGGACTACTACTCTTTGGTTATTTGTTAAACATATCTGAAAACGAGAAAGGATGTAAACACCCAATGGCATTTAAATTTAAATTACCTGAATTAGGCGAAGGTATCGTTGAAGGTGAAGTTGTATCTTGGTTAGTCGCTGAAGGCGACCAAGTTCAAGAAGACGATATTTTAGTAGAAATTCAAAATGATAAAGCAGTAGAAGAATTACCTTCACCAGTGAGTGGAACAGTTTCAAAAATTGTTGCACAAGAAGGTGAAGTAACAACAGTTGGTCAAGTACTACTAGAAATTGACGCACCTGGTTACGAAGATGAAGCTGAAGAAGTGGCTCCAGCGGCTCCAGCTCAAGAAGCACCAGCGGCTAAACCAGCAGCAGGTGGATCTAACTTCATGTTCCGTTTACCTGAATTAGGTGAAGGAATTATTGAAGGTGAAGTTGTATCTTGGTTAGTAGCTGAAGGCGATACAATTGAAGAAGATCAAATTCTAGTAGAAATCCAAAACGATAAAGCAGTAGAAGAACTACCTTCACCATATGCTGGTAAAGTGGTTAAAATCCATGCATCAGAAGGAACAGTTGCAGTCGTTGATGATATCTTAGTTGAAATTGATGCACCGGACTACGAAGGTTCAGGCGAAGATACTCAATCAACTCCAGCATCACCAACAGGTGAAGCAGGCGAAGATCCAGCACAACAACCTGCTGATTCTAACGCTCAACCAGCAGCATCTACAGGTACTGCAGGCGTAAACAGCGCAACAGGACGCGTTCTAGCAATGCCTTCTGTACGTAAATTAGCACGTGACAAAGGAATTGATATCACATCAGTAACACCATCTGGTAAAGGTGGACGTGTTACAGCTGATGACGTGAATAACTTTGATCCAAATCAAACAACAGCTCAAGCTCCAGTGGCAGTAGCAGCACAAACTGAAACAGCTTCTGAAGTGAAAGCAGCTCCAGCTAAAGAAGCACCAGCTAAAGCAGCAGAACCAGCTTCTGTACCAGTTTCAGAACGTCAAACTCGCGAACCTATGTCAGGTATGCGTAAAGCAATTGCTCGTGCAATGGTTAACTCTAAACATACAGCACCTCATGTTACATTACATGACGAAATTGAAGTTTCTAAATTATGGGATCACCGTAAGAAATTCAAAAATGTTGCTGCAGAACGCGATACTAAATTAACATTTTTACCATATGTTGTTAAAGCTTTAGTAGCAGCTGTTAAGAAATACCCAGTATTAAACGCATCGATTGATGACTCAACTAACGAAATAGTTTACAAAAACTACTTCAACATCGGAATTGCAACAGATACAGATCGTGGATTATACGTACCAAATATTAAAGATGCTAACGCATTAAGCATGTTTGATATTGCAGACGCAATCACTGATTTATCAGGTAAAGCTCACGAAGGTAAATTATCTGCTACTGAAATGGGAGACGGAACTGTTACAATCTCTAATATCGGTTCTGCAGGTGGTAAATGGTTCACACCAGTTATCAATTACCCAGAAGTAGCTATCTTAGGATTCGGTTCAATTGTACAACAACCTGTTGTTAATGACGAAGGTGAATTAGCAGTTGGACGTGTTGTTAAATTATCATTAAGTTTTGACCACCGTATCGTTGACGGTGCTACAGCACAACACGCTATGAACGAAATCAAACGTTACTTAGCAGATCCAGAATTATTGTTAATGGAAGGATAAGGTGAATAAATAAATGGTAGTTGGAGATTTCGCAGTTGAATTAGATACAGTTGTTATCGGTTCAGGCCCTGGTGGATATGTTGCAGCGATTCGTGCAGCACAACTAGGCCAAAAAGTTGCCATCATTGAACGTGAACATATTGGTGGAGTTTGTTTAAACGTAGGATGTATTCCTTCTAAAGCACTTATTAGTGCTGGACATGCATACCACAATGCACAAAACAGTGAAGTATTTGGTGTAACAACTAACGAAGTTAAATTAGACTTCAAACGCACACAAGAATGGAAAGACAATGAAGTTGTTTCAAAATTAACTGGTGGCGTTGGAATGTTACTTAAAAAGAATAAAGTTGAAATCATTAAGGGAGAAGCTTTCTTCCAAGATGATCATCATTTACGTGTTATTCATGAAGATGGAGCAGAAAGTTATTCATACAAAAATGCTATCATCGCCACAGGTTCTCGCCCAATTGAAATCCCAGGATTCAAATTCGGTGGACGTGTTATCGATTCAACTGGTGCATTAAACTTAACAGAAGTTCCAAAAAAATTAGTTGTTATCGGTGGAGGAGTGATTGGTTCAGAATTAGGTATGGCTTATGCTAACTTAGGTTCTGAAGTAACAGTTCTAGAAGGTTCACCACAATTATTACCAACGTTTGAAAAAGATATGGTAAGAATTGTAGAAAAAGAAATGAAGAGCCGTAATATGACTGTTCACACTAGCGCAATGGCTAAAGAAGCAGTTGATAACGGTGATTCAGTAACAGTTAAATTCGAAGTTAACGGTAAAGAAGAAGAATTAAACGCTGATTACGTATTAGTTTCAGTTGGACGTCGTCCAAACACTGACGAAATGGGCTTAGAGTTAGCAGGCGTTAAGATGACCGATCGTGGCTTAATTGAAGTAGATAACCAAGGTCGTACTAACTTACCTAACATCTATGCAATTGGTGATATCGTTGCTGGTGCTGCATTAGCACATAAAGCTTCATACGAAGGTAAAGTTGCAGCAGCTGCAATCAGTGGAGAAGCTGATACTGTAGATTACGTTGCAATGCCAGCTGTAGCATTTACAGATCCAGAATTAGCTTCTGTAGGTCATACTGCAAAAACAGCTAAAGATGCTGGATTATCAGTTAAAGCATCTAAATTCCCATTCGGTGGTAACGGTCGTGCAATTTCATTAGACCAAACTGAAGGATTTGTTCGTTTAGTAACTACAACAGAAGATAATATTCTAGTCGGTGCTCAAGTAGTAGGTCCGAACGCATCCGAGGTATTAACTGAATTAATCCTTGCTGTAGAAGGTGGCTTAAATGCAGAAGATTTAGCATTAACTATTCACTCTCACCCATCATTAGGTGAAGTTGTAATGGATACTGCCGAACTAGTATTAGGTCAACCAATCCACATTTAATTTAATTTTTGAGAGAGTAAGTAAAAACTTACTCTCTTTTTTTTGCATATTTTATAAACTATAACAACATGTGGGTGTATATAAAGTACAAAGGAACACTAAAAAAACTTGAAATATTAAAAATAAATTGTTTTTATTATTTTTGTAAACATTTGATTTAATCAAGGTGGTAGCGTAATCATTATGAAATATATAAAAATAATAGCCCGGAAAAATTAAAATAAAAAATAAAATATTTTTTGTTAGTAAACTTAATACAAAAAAATAAATACTATAATGTAAAATATATTCAAGGTCAATATAGTACTACACAAAAAAACGCTGTGGTTACTGACTAGTAAGTGTTTGTGTTAATGTAATTTCCATGGTAAAATAAAAAATGTTGAATAAATATTTAATAGCTTTTTATTTGACGTGATATAAACTATAAAAAGTTTGTGCACAATATTTTTAAAGAAAGAGGGGTCGCTTTTGAGTGAGACAAAATTAGTTAATCTATTCGGTATTAATGTCGGGTTTAATACATTAGTTGCAATGATTGCTACTTTGATTATTGTATTTCTTCTATCTTTATTTTTCACACGTAAACTGAAGGTTGAGAATCCTGGAAAGACACAAACTGTCTTTGAGTATTTAATATCATTTATTAATGGGATAGTTGAGGAATCATTTGGTAGTCAAAGTCAACCTGTCTACGTCATGTTAGCTTTGACGCTATTTTTATTCGTTTTTGTATCAAATGTGCTTGGTTTACCATTTTTAGTAGAAGCTCATGAGATTTCGTATTGGAAAAGTCCGACAGCGGATCCAATCGTCTGTATTGCATTAGCTCTTACTATGAATTTCATTTCGCATATTCTAGGGATCAAAAAATTTGGTTTTGGTGGATATTTCAAAAAGAATTATGCTACACCTAATGTAGCCGTACTCCCGATTAAAGCTGCAGATGAAATTATTTCAATTGCTACTTTGTCATTACGTTTATTTGGGAATATCTTTGCAGGTGAGATACTACTCGCATTAATCGCTCAATTAGGTAACAGTTTCGGTTTAGTTACTTGGTTAGCTGGGATACCATTACAAATGGTATGGCAAGGATTTTCATTATTCATTGGGGCATTACAAGCATATATCTTTGTAACGTTATCCATGGTTTATTTATCACATAAAGTTGTTACTGAACATTAAAATTTTAAAATATAAAGGAGACATATAATTATGAACGGAATTGGTGCTGCAATAGCGATTGCTTTCGCTGCTTTAGGGTCTGCGATCGGGAACGGTTTGGTTATTTCAAAAGCAATTGAGTCGATGGCTCGACAACCAGAAATGGAAAGTAAAATTAGAGGGACAATGTTTATCGGTGTAGGTATGATTGAGGCTATCCCAATTATGGCTGCCGTTATTGCTTTTATGTTACTATTCATGTAAGAATTAACTACGGAAAATGGAGGGAATTAAATGCTTGAATCAATACTTCAAACAGGAGTAGGTCATTTCTTAATGACAATTATATCCTTCGCTATTCTTTTATTTATCGTTTCTAAATTTGCTTGGGATCCCATATCAAAGATTCTACAAGAACGTGAAGAAATAATTGATAGTAATATTAACGATGCTAAAGTAGCGAAAAAAAATGCTGAAGCAACGGAAGATGAAGCAAGAGAAATGCTAACTAACGCGAGAACTGAAGCCAATAAATTAGTACAAGATACAAAATGGCAAGTTTCAAAGATGAAAGCTGATCAAATTGAACGAGCAAAAGAAGAGATAGAAGAAATGCGCACACAAGCAGAACTATCTATTCAACGGGAACGTAGACAAATGCTGGAATCAATGGAAGATCAAATTGGTAAATTATCTATCGAAATTGCTGAACAAGTATTAAGACGTGAAGTAAATTCGGAAGACCACCAACAATTGATATCAGAATTAGTATTAGAAATGGATGCGAGTATAAATGAAAGTAGATAATATAAATAATTCACTTAATGAAGAACAATTACTACAACAACTTGCTTCATTTTCTATAAACAAAAAACGAATCAGAGAAGCAAGTGAGCAAGATGATTATCGTTCGAATGAAAAAGTGAGAATAACAAGTGCACAACAATTAACTGATGAAGAAAGAAAAAAAGTTATTGATGCGGTGAATCATGTCATTCCTTTCGACAATGATAAAGTCGATTTTCGTGTAGATCCATCCATGATAGCTGGAATCAGAGTACAAAGTACAACTTACTTTTACGATAACAGTTTAAAACGTAAATTAAATGATTTAAATGGTTATCTACACAAACAAATCAATATGAAATAGAGGTGAAATAATTGGAAACTGAAAAATTAACTACGCGGTTACGTCAACAGATCCAACAATTTGATGCATCGCATCACCTTGAAGAAATCGGAATCATTTCTTTCATTGGGGATGGTATTGCCCGAGTAAATGGTTTAGATAATGCCATGAACGGTGAGATGATTGAATTCGCTAATGGTACTATTGGCATGGTGCAAAACTTAGAAAAAGATGATATCGGTGTGATTATCCTTGGAGAATATGTTGATATTGACGAAGGAGATTTAGTTCGTCGGACGAATCGAGTGATGCAGGTTCCAGTAGGAGAAGCCCTATTAGGAAGAGTTGTCAATCCACTTGGAGAACCATTAGATGGGAATGGACAAATTATCAATAAGAAAAATCGTCCGATTGAAGCAGAAGCACCAGCAATTATGGATAGAGAAAGTGTTGCTGAGCCAATGCAAACAGGGATTAAATCCATTGATACATTAGTTCCAATTGGACGAGGACAACGTGAATTAATTATCGGAGACAGAAAGACTGGTAAGACAACTTTAGCCGTAGATACGATCATTAATCAAAAAGATGAAGATGTTATTTGTATTTATGTAGCAATTGGTCAAAAAGAATCTACTGTTAAAAACTTAGTGACAACATTGGAACATCACGGAGCAATGGATCATACGATTGTTGTTTCTGCGAGTGCATCATCAATGTCGAGTCTATTATATTTAGCTCCATATGCGGCTACAGCTATGGGTGAAGAATTTATGTATAACGGACGCCACGTATTAATTATTTATGATGATTTATCAAAACAAGCAGCAGCTTATCGTGAGATGAGTTTATTACTTAAAAGACCTCCTGGACGAGAAGCATATCCCGGTGACGTATTCTACTTACATTCACGCTTATTAGAACGTTCAGCTAAATTGAATAAAGAAATGGGTGGCGGTTCAATGACAGCTTTACCGATTGTAGAAACACTTGCTGGAGATATATCTGCATATATTCCGACAAACGTTATTTCGATTACAGATGGACAGATCTTCTTGGATCAAAATCTATTCTTCTCTGGAGTAAGACCTGCCATTGATGCTGGGTTATCAGTATCTCGTGTCGGGGGATCAGCACAATTGAAGGCAATGAAGAAAGTTGCCGGGACACTTCGCTTAAACTTAGCAAGTTACCGAGAACTCGAGGCATTCTCTCAATTCGGAGCAGACTTAGATGAGTCCACTCAAAGAAGATTAGATCAAGGTAAATTAACGGTTGAAGTATTAAAACAATCGTCTCATTCACCAATACCCGTAACGAATCAAGTAATTATGTTATTTGCTTTAACTCACGGGTATTTAGAAAATATCCCTGTTGATCAAGTGAAATACTATGAAGAGCAATTATACGATTATATCGAGACAACTCATTCAGATGTCTTGAAAGAAATTGTAGATACGGGTGATTTGCCGGATCAAGAAAGCTTAGACAATTTATTAAGTAACTTTGGAGAAATGTTCCGAACAATGCAAACAGTAGATTAATCGAGGTGAAATATATTGGCATTAGAAGAAATTAGAAGACAAATTGATTCAATCAATAAGACATCTCAAATTACTAAAGCAATGAGTTTAGTTTCTACGACAAAGTATAACCGAATTGTTAATATATCAAGTAATTATGAAATATATGCAACGAAAATTAAACAAACGGTTGCAAACTTAATGCGTCAAGTTGGTGATATAAGTAATGCTGGTTATGTAACGAATAGTGACTTAACGAGTATCGTCGATTTTCATGATTTACTAATTAATCGACCCGTTAAGAAATCAGGTTACTTAGTGATTACATCAGATAAAGGATTGGCTGGTGGTTACAACTCAACAATATTGAAAGAATTTAAAGCATTATTGGACGAAAGAAATCAAGGTGCAGAAGATATCGTTGTGATGGCCGTCGGTGAACCTATTATGAAATTATGTCGAAAAGAAAATTTTAATGTTGCACACGAGTTGCATCATTTATCTGACTTTCCGACATTTACACAAGTTCAAAGTTTAATCCAAAAATGTGTTGAGTTATTTAAAAACGAGACTTTCGATGAATTATATCTAGTTTATAATCATTCAATAAATGCTTTGCAAAATGAATTTCGTTGTGAGCAATTATTACCTCTGACAAATCTTCCAACTGAAGAAAAAACAGATGTTGATTATGCCATAGAACCTGATGTTCCAGATGTGTTAGATATACTGCTTTCTCAATATGCAGAAAGTATGATTTATGGAACAATCTTAGATGCAAAAACCGCAGAACAAGCAAGTCGCATGCAAGCAATGACTCAAGCAACTGATAATGCAACTGATTTAATTAAGAATTTACAATATGTCTATAATCAACAAAGACAAAAACGCGTAACGAATGAAATCATCGAGATTACGAGTGGTGCGAATGCACAAAATTAAAGGAAAGAAGGCAAGATAACATGAGAATTGGAAAAGTAGAACAAGTTATCGGCCCAGTCGTCGATGTTCGGTTTCCTAAAGACGATGGCGTCCCTCATATTCAGAATGCTTTAGTGATCATTCCAAATGAAACGGAAGAGACAGTTACTGAAGAGGATTTAAATCGTGATGATGTAACAGTCGTCGAAGTATCATTGGACTTAGGTGAAGGGACTGTTAGAACTATTGCTATGAATGCGACTGAAGGTTTAAGTCGTGATATGGTAGTGGTTGATACAGGTTCAACTATCCAAGTTCCTGTTGGAAAAGAAGTTTTAGGACGAGTATTTAATGTGCTCGGTCAGACAATCGATCGCCGTGGTCCATTAGAAACTGGCTATGAATTGAAAAGTATCTATAATGATGCTCCAAAGTATGAAGACTTAGAAAGTAACTTTGAAGTATTGGAAACTGGAATTAAAGTTATTGACCTATTGGCACCTTATTTAAGAGGTGGGAAAGTCGGGCTCTTCGGTGGTGCTGGAGTTGGTAAGACAGTACTCATTCAAGAATTAATCCACAATATCGCACAAGAACGGGATGGGATTTCCGTCTTTGCTGGTGTTGGAGAACGTTCTCGTGAAGGGAATGACTTAATTCAGGAGATGGCTGAGAGTGGTGTTGATAAGAATACTGCCTTGGTGTTTGGTCAAATGAACGAGCCACCTGGAGCGAGAATGAGAACTGTATTAACTGGTTTAACTATGGCAGAATATTTCAGAGATACAATGAAACAAGACGTACTACTATTCGTTGATAATATCTATCGTTTCACTCAAGCAGGATCTGAGGTATCAGCACTATTAGGACGTATGCCGTCTGCTGTTGGTTACCAACCGACATTAGCAAGTGAAATGGGCGCCATGCAAGAACGTATCGCTTCTACGGTTGATGGTGCGATTACTTCGATTCAAGCTGTATATGTTCCAGCAGATGACTATACTGACCCGGCGCCAGCGACAACGTTTGCCCATCTGGATTCAACAACAAACTTAGACCGTAAGTTAACGTCACAAGGTATTTATCCAGCAGTGAACCCGCTAGAATCAACATCGATTGCTTTATCTGAAGATATTGTTGGGAATAGACATTATCAAATTGCAACACAAGTTCAACAAACATTGCAAAGATATAATGAATTGCAAGATATTATCGCAATTCTTGGTATTGAAGAATTAAGTGATGAAGAGAAAGTGACAGTGACACGTGCACGTCGTATTCAATTATTCTTATCACAAAACTTCCATGTAGCTGAACAGTTTACTGGCGTTCCAGGTTCGTTTGTAACCGTTGAAGAAACATTAGATGGCTTTGAAGGTATCTTAGAAGGTAAATACGACACTCTACCTGAAGAAGCGTTTAGAAACGTGGGTGCGATTGATCAAGTGATTGACAAAGCTGAAGAATTAGGTATTGATGTTTCCCAATATAAATAAATAATTCGATTCAGGAAGTGAGGTAAGTAACATTGGCTAAAAAACATGAACTATTACAAGTGAATATTTATGCTCCTGAAGGATTAATTTATACTCACTACTCACGAGGTGTTGTAGTGAAGACAACAGACGGAGAGATGACGATACTTCCCAATCATATTCCAGTGATCACCTCGTTAACGGTTGGTTCAATTAAAGTGAGCCGACGTGAGAAATCGATGGCGGATAACTATATTGCGATAAATGGTGGTATTCTCGAAATGCATGATAATGTTGTAGAAATTACTGCGACGTATGCGATTCGTTCAAGAGATATTGACGAAGGGAAAGCACTTATTGAGAAACAACAGGCTGAGGCAGAATTAGAAACCGCCTTATCAAATAATGATACGGTTGCTCACCGTCGTGCTCGTATTGCTTTGAATCGAGCAATTAATAAGATTAACGTTAGGGCAAAAAATATTTAAAAATATCCAGAACCTACTTACTAAAGTCAGGTCTGGATATTTTTTTATATTTATTTAATTAATTTGTAAAGAGGTTTATAAATCTGATTAAGTGTTTGATATAAATCAGAATCTTCTGTTTCCTTCGAAAGAATCCGTGAAAGATTTTGAATTGTCGTGATGTATTTTGAGGCTAAAGTAGAAATTGATGCTTTATCAGTGCCTTTAAGCTGTTGAGCTTCTTATATAATAACATTCTTTAAAAGCGATAAATTACGACGTGTTTCTGCTCTTTTCTTATCATCAAGTAAAGTCATGCCATCATCAGCTAAACGACTTAAATCGCGAATATGTTGCGTTAAATCCGTATCATTAGAGTCTTGGAGTAAAGCTTCTCTTGTCATTTCATTCATATCCATTGTATCTTGCTCCTTTTCTTCATTGATACATTCATTGTAACAAGATATACTAAAAAGAATGATGATTCTAACTTGAAAAGGAGTAAATTATGCAGAAAAAACAAACTTGGATTGATTATTATAATATGGAAGCCCATCCTGAGGGTGGCTATTTTCATCAAGTTTTAAAGTCAGACGAAACGTTTGAAAGAGAAAATCAATCTCCAACGGCACTTTATACGAGTATATACTTTCTGTTAACTGATTCAAATCCGTCCAGATTTCATCGTTTAACTTCTGATGAGATTTGGTACTATCATTATGGGAATCCATTAACAGTTCATATGATTACTCCTGAAGGGGAGTATCAAAAAGTTTATTTAGGGACGGACATCGAAAAAGGCCAAGTGCTTCAAGCGGTCGTACCTAAAAATACGATTTTTGGATCGACGGTTGAAGAGAAAGACGGTTATTCGCTTGTAGGTTGTATGGTGAGTCCTGGCTTTAAATTTGAAGACTTTGAATTATTTGAACGACAAGTACTGCTGGAACAATATCCCGAACATACAGAAATTATTACTCGCTTAACTACAGAAAAAAAATAATTAAAAAAATAAGCCACACTAGATTTAATTTTCTAGTGTGGCCTTTATCATGTGATTATTTTAAATCTTTTAAGCGAGCATTTTTAACGTCAGTGATTGTTTGTGTTCCTGCAAGTTGCATGACACGTTTTAAATCGTTTTCGAAGTATTCGAATACGCTCTTAACGCCTTTCCATCCACCTAAAGCTAAACTGAATAATACTGGACGACCGACAGCAACGATGTCAGCACCACTTGCTAGCGCTTTGAAGATGTGCTCTCCACGACGGATTCCACTGTCGAATACGATTGGCACACGACCAGCAACTACTTCAGCAATTTCTTCTAATACTTCGAATGAAGCAGGAGCGCCATCTAGTTGACGTCCACCATGGTTTGAAACCCAAATTCCGTCAACACCAACAGCAATGGCTGCCATAGCATCTTCAGGAGTTTGAACACCCTTTAAGAATACTGGAAGGCCAGAGTAATGTTTAATGAATTGAATATCTTTTAAATCAATTTTTTGTTTAGATTGTCCGTAAATATTGTTTAGAGACATGTTTTCCCCTGAACCAGTCAAATAACGTGAAACAATTGGCATACCGAATGGGTATACAAATTTATTTCGTGTATCACGGTCACGGTTACCACTTACTGTGGCATCAGCAGTTAGGATGATTGCTGATGCACCGTCTGCTTTTGCTTCGTCTAAGATGTTTTTGTTTAATTCATCATCTTTACTCATGTAAATTTGGAACCAACGTGGGTTACCTGCTAGACCTTCTTCAATCTCTTCGAATGAAGCACCTGAATAAGCACTAATTGACATAATTGTTCCGCCAAATTCGCTAATTCCTTTCGCTGTTCCGGCTTCTTTAGACTCGTGGGCTAAACCGTGAGCAGCGATTGGAGCCATAATGAATGGTACTTTTAAATCATGCCCAAAGATTTTTGTTTGTGTATCAGGGAATTCAACGTCAGCTGCCATACGAGGTAAGATTCCTTTTTGGTTAAATGCTGAAACGTTACGACGCAATGTAAACTCATCACCAGATCCACCAGCCATGTAATCAAACCCGCCATGAGGAACGATTTCTTTAGCAAAGTCCTCTAATTCGATCGTATTAATAATATTTAAATCTTTTACCTCTTGAGGTGCATTATATTTGTTTTCCTCAGTCATATTAATCTTCTCCTTTTTTAATTAAAATAATAATTGTAATATTTGAGCACCGATAGGTGCGAACACAACAATAACAATACCAGTGACAACAATCGCTAAACCAGACATTGCTCCTTGAACTTCTCCAACTTCAATCGCTTTTGAAGTTCCCATAGCATGAGCACTTGAACCAAAAGCAATTCCTTGAGCTACCGGATTAGTAATATTAGCTACTCTGAATAGAGTAGGTCCAATTAAAGCCCCCACAACACCAGTGAATACCACGACGGCAACAGTTAAAGGTACTAAGCCGCCAACAGATTCAGATATACCAATTGCAATCGCAGTCGTTACCGATTTAGGTAAGAATGTCGCTGCTAATGGGTAGTCGAATCTAAACAACAGGCTAAACAGAATGATCAATACAGTATGGAATGCCACACCGGATACAATCCCTATTAATATTGCTGGGTAATTCTCTTTTAAGTACTTGAAGTTTTTCTCTAGCTTGATTGCTAAGGCAACCGTAGCTGGAGTAACCCAGATACTTTTATATCTTCCTCCCTCATTATAGGTTTCATATGACACATTCGTTAGAAGTAACATAATTATGATACATATGATAGCGAATACTAAAGGATTAAAAAGTGGAAATTTAATCCGCTTATAAAGAATACTTCCAAGTAAATAAAAGCCAATAGAAACCATAAAACCAAAAAAAGGTGTTTCGACTAAATTGCTTATCATTTTTTAGCCCCCTTGTTCTGTCGGTTCTCGATCAGTTTTTGAACAACTGTACCTACACACCACATCATTAATGCAGTTGTTACAAATAAAATTATAAGTAGCTGCCACCAAACGTTCCCACCCAGTACTTCGAACTGAGTCATTAATCCCACCCCAGCTGGGATAAATAAGAAAGCCATGTTATCAGTCAGCCAAGTTCCTACGTCCTCTACTTTTTCAATCGGTAAAATATTGAAATGTAGAGCTAAGAACAATACGACCATTCCGATAACACTACCAGGAATTGCAACAAACGGCGAAATGACTAGCGACGATATTTCTCCAATATAAGAGAATAAGAGTAGCCAAAATAACTGTTTTAACTTATCCATGTATGTCATCCTTTTCAATTATGATATAATCAATATGGAGCAAAATCCATAAGATATGAAAGCGTTTCATAGGAATATAATACCATATTGATATAAAAAGAAATAATACAAATTTATTATTAACTATAAATATAATTTATGAAGCGAGGAATAATATATGAATATTAGAGATTTAAAATACTTTATTCATTTAGCAGAAAGTTTGAGCTTTACTAAGACTGCCGAAGCATTCTATGTATCGCAACCATCTATCTCTATAGCGTTAAAGAGATTGGAGGAGAATTTTGAAACAACACTCATCCAACGTAACCGCGCCGTTCAAAATGTTCAATTAACTGAATCCGGAGAAATCTTATACAGATCTGCCCATGAGATATTACAAACACTAGACCGCACGAAGCAAGAAATAATTAATTCGCAAGCAGAGACAGTATCGTTTGGCTTCCTACCGACGATCGGTGGTTATTATTTACCAAAGATTCTTCCAGATTTAGCTGAGTATAGTATGTTATTGAATTTTATTGAGGAAGAAAGTTCTGAAGTGATGTTTGAAATGATTCGAAACAATCAAGTTTCATCAGCTATTATTTCAAGTGAAAGACCTATTTTTGAGGAAAAATGGTTAACTCAAGTTCCTATGGAAGAACATGAGTTTGCGATTTATGTAAATAAAAATCATAAAATAGCAGACCGTAAGAATCTTTCAGTAGAGGAACTTGAAGAGTTAGACTTCATTACGTTAGGTAATGGGTATACGCATAATACAATTATGAATCATTGGGTAAATGATAATAGTCTAAAGCTAAAGAAAGTTCGTTATTCGAATGAAATTCAAACAATTAATTCAATGATTGATTCAGGAATTTATGCTGGTTTCATGACAGATATTATTATCAGAAATCAAGACCACTTAATTAGGATTCCTATCGAAGATGCACCAAAAGTGTATACTAGCTTAATTATCAATAACGAAACCCCTGTGACAGCAATTCAAAAGAAATTTAATGATGAAGTGTTAGAGATTGTAACAGAACTATATTCAGATAATTAAAGCCGATTTTATAGCAATTTAATAAAGTAAGGAGATTCTATTTGAAAAACTATCAATATCCGATCGACCCAGATTGGTCGAATGAAGACATCATACAGGTCATCACTTTTCTTAATGCAGTTGAATCAACGTATGAACAAGGTATCCACTATGAGAAATTCCAAAAAGCTTATAAGCAATTTAAAGAAGTGGTTCCAAGTAAGAGTCAAGAGAAACAAATGGGAAAAAAATTCGAAGAGTTAAGTGGATATTCAATATACAGAGCGGTTCAACTGATGGGAACTAAAGTAAAAGAAGTGAATTTAAATAAAAAAGCACAAATTATGAATTTAACTACTGAACAAAGGAGAAAATAAGTGGACTATCAATTACATCATCGTATTTTAGTTTGGATGGAGCAAGCTGCAGAAACGTTAAAATATTCTTTGGAACGTGAATTACAAGTAAAAGAGAAGAAAAGTCCGAGTGATTTAGTCACTGAGATGGATAAAGCAACGGAACGATTTTTTATTAATAAAATCCGTGAATATTATCCAACACACCAAATTATTGGTGAAGAAGGACAAGGGGATATTGTTGATGATACGAAAGGCACTGTTTGGGTTATTGATCCCATTGACGGTACTTTAAATTTTGTTAAAGCTAAAAATCATTTTGGAATTATGATTGGTATTTTTGAAGATGGTTTACCAGTTGCTGGTTATATTTATGATGTAATGAATAGTGATTTATACTATGGTATCGTGGGTGAAGACGTTTACTTAAATAATCATCCGCTCGAACCAATAAAAATATCTCAATTAAATGAATCTTTAGTGCTCGGAAATGTAGAATCTTTCTCCAACAACGTGTATAATATGAAAGCCTTACTAAATGTTTCACTCGGCGCAAGATCCTATGGATCAGCTGCGATAGAAATCATTGGCTTAATTAGAGGAGAGGCAGCACTGTATTTCTCAGCAGGTTTACGACCATGGGATTTTGCTGCTGGCTATGCTATATGCGAGTCAATGGGATATAAAGTAACGACAATAGATGGAAGTCGACCGGATATATTAACTCGGTCACCAATATTATTTGCACATCCGAATGTGCATCAAGAGGCATTAGAATTGCTAAGTCATAAATAGATAAGGATTGAATAAAATAATGGAATTACGTAATGATATAAGAAACATCGCAATAATCGCTCACGTTGACCACGGTAAAACATCGTTGGTTAATGAATTGTTAATACAATCGGACACTTTAGATGGACATACACAACTTGACGATCGTGCGATGGACAACAATGATATTGAAAGAGAACGTGGAATTACAATCTTAGCTAAAAATACGGCAGTGGATTATAAAGGGACTCGCATAAATATCATGGATACACCAGGACACGCGGACTTCGGTGGTGAAGTAGAGCGTATTATGAAAATGGTCGACGGTGTAGTATTAGTTGTCGATGCCTATGAAGGAACAATGCCACAAACTCGTTTTGTATTAAAACGTGCTTTGGATGAAGGGTTAGTTCCAGTTGTCGTTGTGAACAAAATAGATAAACCATCTGCACGACCTGAAGAAGTTGTAGATGAAGTCTTAGAATTATTCATCGAACTTGGTGCCGATGACGATCAAATTGAATTCCCAGTTGTATATGCGTCAGCATTAAACGGAACTTCAAGTACGTCAAGTGATCCAGCAGATCAAGAAGATAATATGGATGCCATCTTTGATGAAGTATTGGAACATGTACCTGCGCCTGTGGACAACCGTGACGAACCCCTACAATTCCAAGTATCTATGTTAGATTATAGTGATTACGTTGGACGTATCGGTATTGGGCGCGTGTTCCAAGGAACAATCAAAGTTGGAGATAGCGTGACATTAATGAAGACAGATGGAAGCACTAAAAACTTCCGTGTATCAAAAATGTTCGGTTTCTTCGGTTTAAACAGAGTTGAAATTAACGAAGCCATTGGTGGAGACTTAATTGCTCTATCAGGTATGGATGATATCTTTGTTGGGGAAACAGTATCAAGTAGTACTGACCCAATTGCACTGCCATTACTACACGTGGATGAGCCGACATTACAAATGAAGTTCTTAACGAATAACTCGCCGTTTGCAGGTAGAGAAGGTAAATACGTTACAGCTCGTAATCTTGAAGATAGATTAGCACGTGAATTACAAACTGACGTTTCTTTAAACGTAGAACCGACAGATTCACCTGATGCCTTTACTGTATCAGGACGTGGGGAATTACACTTATCAATCTTAATTGAGAACATGAGACGTGAAGGATACGAATTCCAAGTATCAAGACCAGAAGTAATCATTCGTGAGATTGACGGTGTCGCAAGTGAACCGTTTGAAAGATTACAAATTGATACTCCAGAAGAATATATGGGATCAATCATTGAAGCTTTAGGTACAAGAAAAGCTGAAATGGCTGATATGATTAACCCAGGTAACGGACAAGTGCGTCTAATCTTCTTAGTTCCAGCGCGTGGATTAATAGGCTTCGCAACAGAATTTATGTCATTAACACGTGGTTACGGAATTATGAACCATACTTTTGATGAGTATAGACCAGCTGTAGGCGGATCAATCGGCCGTCGTCGTAACGGTGCTCTAGTTTCACTAGACTCTGGTCAAGCGACAACTTATAGTATTATGAACATCGAAGAACGTGGACAAATTTATATCACGCCCGGTACTGAAGTTTATGGTGGTATGATTATTGGGGAACATAACCGTGAAAATGATTTAACAGTAAATATCACAAAAGCTAAACAACAAACTAACGTACGTTCAGCGAATAAAGACCAAACTAATGTGATTAAACAACCTAAGATTTTAACATTAGAAGAATCATTACAATTCATGGACGAAGATGAGTACTGTGAAGTAACACCAGAAAGTATTCGTTTACGTAAACAAATCTTAGATAAAAGTGCTCGTGAAAAAGCATCTAAAAAAGAGAAGAAATAATATTTTGTAAAACGCTCACATTTAGTGAGCGTTTTATTTTGTGATTACATTCTTAGATGGTAATATGAATATATTATGTGAAATATATAGGAGGAATTTAATTATGGCTTTTACTTTACCAAATTTACCATATGCAAGTGATGCTTTAGAACCAGTTATCGATAAGGAAACAAAGGAAATTCATCATGGCAAACACCACAGCGGATATGTAACAAAATTAAATGATGCATTAGAAGGAACAGAGTTTGCTGATAAAGCAATCGAAGATGTTGTTGCAAACTTAAACGATATTCCAGAAGAAAAACGTACAGCTGTACGTAACAATGGTGGGGGACACTTAAACCATTCATTATTCTGGGAATCTTTACAAGCACCTTCAGATAATAATGAAGTTCCTGCTGAATTAGCTGAAAAATTAGAAGATGCATTCGGATCAGTAGATTCATTTAAAGAGAAATTTGAAGCAGCAGGTGCAGGTCAGTTTGGATCTGGTTGGGCATGGCTTGTTGATAACAACGGAACATTAGAAGTTGTTGGAACTCCAAACCAAGATAACCCACTTACAGATGGTAAAAAACCACTATTAGGTGTAGACGTATGGGAACATGCTTACTACTTAAACTACCAAAACCGTCGTCCAGAATACTTATCAGCTTTCTGGAAAGTTGTTAACTGGTCGAAAGTTGTAGAACGTTTAAACGCGTAAACTAAAGTTTGAATTGATAGTGTCATTGAGAGAAATCTCAGTGGCACTATTTTTTTGCTTGTAAATTTGATTATTGTAGTTAGTGCATTTGAGGATTCAATAAATTGTCATTTTTAATTAAGCGATACATGTTATAATAGCTTATATGAAAAATCATACACTTTTCAATACACTTTTTGAAGTGGTATACTGAGTGTAATTATCTATCCATGAGGAGGCGTTTGATGGCAAACAATGAGGAACATCATGATGCTTCAAAAAGTATGAGGCTTAAAAAGTTATTCAAAGAATCATTCTCAAAAAAAGAGATCGCAAAGAATTTCAGGTTGATTGACAAATCCATCGTTTTAATTACAACTTTATTGGTGGTCATTGGGTTGATTTCAGTCTTTAGTGCGACAATGTATGATAACCCAATGAGGGCGATCACGACACAAGGTCTTTCAGTTGTTATTGGTGTCATCATCATCGGTATAATGGTTGTTGTACCTTTTGAATTATTTAAAAATATCAGGCTCATTCTATTTATGATGGTCATATTAATTGTCTTACTGATATATACTTTGACCACTCAAGAAAGCGTCTGGGGGGCAACCAGTTGGTTTGTCGTATTTGGAGTTAGTTTTCAACCAAGTGAGTTCGTTAAAGTCATTGGAATTCTAGTGATTAGTTGGTTAATCAAGTATTATGATAGGGAGGTCATTCTGACTAATCAGAAACTTCCTTCCTGGTTTAATGTGAATAATGTAGCTATTGCAACATTAGTAGTTTCTTGTGGGCTAATTTTCCTACAACCCGATCTAGGAATGTTGATTATTTTATCAGCGACTCTGGGACTTATTTATCTGTTGACGAAAGGGTCTTTAAAGTGGAACATTATAGCCTATAGTGTTTTATTTGTTGGTTATTTATTATTAACAATCATTGGTCGGCAATTTGGAGATTGGCTAGTTTCAACAGATTTCCATATGTTTGAACGGATTGCATCATTCATTGATCCATTCAGATATTCATCCGATTCAGGTTACCAAATCATCCAAGGCTTAATGGCATTTAGTCGGGGTGGTTGGTTTGGAATGGGATTAGGCGAAGGTGTATCGAAGCAAGGAGCTTTACCGGTCATTGAATCCGATTATATATTGGCAAATATCGCTGAAGAACTTGGCTTAATTGGTGTGTTAGTTGTGGTAGGTTTATTATTTAGCCTCATCGTAATTATTTACCAACGTGCGGCAGCAAGTACAGAGTTATACCGTAAATCAGTTCTAATAGGTGTTGCTTCTTTACTACTCGTTCAATCCGTGATTAATATCGGAGGTGTCGTGAGTATTCTGCCATTAACTGGGGTCACTTTACCATTTATTAGTTATGGAGGAACAAGTATGATGGCAATGCTAAGTGCGATTGGACTGGCTTTAAGAATGATAATTGAAGAAGGTAAAGAACCAAACATTAACTTAGTTTATTCTAAGCAGAAAGGGGAGTAATATGGAATTTAATATGATTGAAAGACAAGCGCTGGTTATTTGGCTATATTCAACAAAGCAGATTAAAGAATTAAGAAAGCATGGCTATATTCATTACTATAGTCGTAGAATGAAGTATGCGATTATGTATGTGAATAAAAAAGATGCAAAAAAAGTTGAGAAAGTAGTGAATGACTATTATTTTGTCAGAGAAGTCGAGTATTCATACCGAGATGACATTGACATGACGTTTGCAAATGCGATTGAACCTTCAACAGACAATTCTTTATCGGGTCCTTTTTCTGTAGAGGATGAAGAAGAGTCATTAATCGAGTCAATTGCAGAAACACTTCGCAACAAAAAAATGAATAATGGATAATTGGTGGTAATATATGCGAGTAATATCAGGAAATTATGGAAGTAGACGTCTAAAAGCCGTCCCAGGTCAAAATACACGGCCGACAACAGATAAAATTAAAGAAAGTATGTTTAATTTAATTGGTGGGTACTTTGATGGTGGTATTTGTTTAGATTTATATGCTGGAAGCGGTGCTTTAGCCATTGAGGCTGTTTCTAGAGGGATGGATTCTGCCGTTCTGTGTGAGAAACACAGACCAGCCATCGAGACAATCAACGAAAACTTAAAGATGACTAAAGAGGAAGAGCGCTTCACTTTATTAAAAGGTGATAATCATAAGAGTTTACGAAACTATGTAACTAGTCAATTGGCTGAGCCATTTAAACTACTCTTTCTAGATCCGCCATATCACAAACAACAAATTGAAAAAGATATACAATGGCTTTGGGATTTAAAAGTCATTAATAACCAAACGACCATTGTCTGTGAAACAGATTCAGATGTAACCCTTCCAGATAGGATTGAAGGTCATGGGTTAATTAAAGTAAAAGATTATGGTGCAACCCGCATCCATATCTTTGAAGGTGAGGAAAATAGTGTTGAGTAATAAACCAAAGATTGGTATTTTTGCTGGAACGTTTGATCCCTTAACTAAAGGGCATTTAAATTTAATTGAACGAAGTAGTAAACTGTTTGATGAAGTCATTGTCGTAATCGCAATCAATACAAATAAGAAAACATTGTTTACGGTTGATGAGCGAATTAAATTAGTTGTTGACAGCGTGAAACATATTGGTAACGTAACAGTGGATACTTTAAAGGATGGGCTGATTGCTCATTATTACGAAGAAAAACAAGCGACTGCGCTTATCAGAGGCTTACGTAATACAACGGATGTAGATTACGAGTACGCCATCGCTTCTGCGAATGCTCGACAAGTAGATGGGTTAGAGACGATGATATTATATGCTGCCGATCAGTATCGCTACTTAAGTTCGACGATTATTAAAGAAATTGCCTTTTTCGATGGGGATATCAGTGATATGGTACCACCAAATGTTGAAGAAGCCATGCACGAAAAAATTAATTCTAAGTAAATATTCAAATAAATTAAGTCATAAAAAAATAATTTGGTCGATTTTCATTTTAAAAAATGAAAATCGGCTTTTTTTTTGTATATATATATAGACAAATATTTAGGAGGAATAATATGAATTTTCAAAATGTGACCTTTAAGACAATCGTGACTCACATTCAACAGAATATTTTTAAGTTATTAGTATTGACGGTGTTGGTTATCGTCTTATTATCGGCTATCTTACCTAGCCAACAATCGTCAACCGATTATGTCAAACTGTTCGAAAGTAACTCAACTCATTCGGCGGAATCAACCCAAGAAACCGAAGTTAATACGGATTTAGCAGCAATATCCGGGCTAAAGCAACAGACGGAAGAGCGAACAGAAGATAATGAACAGCAAGTGTTTTATGTCGATATTAAAGGAGCAGTTGCCAAACCAGATATGTATGCTTTGCCTATCGGAAGTAGAGTTTATGATGCGATAGAAATGGCAGGGGGACTAACTGAAGAAGCCGCCACAGAAACATTAAACCAGGCGAAAATACTTGAAGATCAGATGTTGTTATACATTTATAGCTATTCAGAATTGGAACAAGCAGAGACGATACCGGAAACAAGGTCAGTTGAAACGGCTTATATTGAAGGATCAAATTCAATTAATGACATTATACCTGGCCTAGTAAATATAAATTCCGCCACCGTAGATGAGTTGATGACTCTCCCGAATATTGGACCCAAAAAGGCAGCCGCAATTATTCAATTTAGAGAAGAGAATGGAAGCTTTGCTGCCATTGAAGATATTATGGCTGTTTCTGGGATAGGTGAGAAGACATTCGAGAACCTAACTGACCTTATTACGGTTTCGCCATGATAAAATATTTACAACACATACGATATGAATGGCCCTTTATTTTTCTGCTTATGTATGTCTTGTTACAGGCCTTTTATAACTTTAGTTTTTGGCTAATGTTACCTATTATCTTTATAGCCTTAAGAATAATTAGTTTGGGTAATCTGAAGACAATCATAACCGTTACTGTCATATCTATTTTAGTTCTTGGGTATGCATTCTTTCAAACATTTCAGTTTCAAAAACTCGAGGAATTACCCATTGCCTCGCAAGAAATGCGAGCAATTTTATATACGAATCCTTTTGATGTACAAAGTGATGAGGACTCAGTCCGTGGTGACGGGAAAGTTCAAATCGTTCATCAATCTGAGAAAATCGATTTAAGAGTAAATTTTGTTCAGTGGTTAGAAGGTGACGAACCTGAAATTCAAAGCATACTTGAAGAATCAACTGTTTGGTTCGTTGAAGGTAAGTTTGAAAAGCCGGATGAGGCTAGAAATTTTGATGTATTTGATTATAAAGCTTACTTAGCTACCCAAAATATCGCCTGGGAATTTGAAATTACTAACATATATCAGCTTAAATCGGACCCATCATTGGTTGGTAAATTAGATACATTCAGATATAAGATATTGGAGACCTTTATTAAACTAAACCATCATGAGTGGATTGCGATTTATAATAAGCTGCTTTTCAATATTGACTCCGACACTTATAGGCACTACAAAGAAAACTTTACTGCTTTAGGAGTTGCACACTTCTTTGCAATCTCTGGTTTTCATATTTATTTTATTAGACGCTTGTTAAATAATGTACTGCTCAGATTAGGCATACCAATTGAATATGCGAAGATTTTAATGACAGTTTTGCTATGGCTTTACACGTGGTTAGTCGGTTGGCCCATTGGGGTCATTCGTGTCTTATCTACAAGTGCCTTAAATTCTTTAAAAACAAAGTATCGTTTACCCATCGCTTCTTTAGATAGCCTTGCCATCGTGGGGATTTTATTCATTTGTTTTAACCCTTTAAATGTCTTATCGTTAGGATATACATTAAGTTTTATGATGACTTTTGTTGTGATGAGTTATAACCAAGCCACCCCAAATAAACATTCTGCCATTCAAAGTATTGAAATGACTTTTGCCTGCTTGTTATTGTCCTGGCCAATTATAATGCAGACGTCATTTGAATGGAATGTAATTCAAATAGTGATAGTTATTTTGTTTACAGTCGTTTTTAATTATCTGATTATGCCGCTCGTCTTTTTTACGACTTTATGGATTGTATTTTCTCTCCCAGGTTTAGAAACAGTGAGTGCATTGTTTGATAGAGGTGTTGTCTTCCTTAATGAACTGTTAAGCCAATCTGACGCCTTTCATTCCTTTAATCTGATAGTCGGGAAGCAGACGACAGTAATTTTTTATTTACTTATACTTGTCGCTGTGTTTTTTATTGCGTTCATCCATGTTCGCTCATTTTTAAGTTATGGTGTATTCTTGCTGATGTATTTAATTATTTTGTTTGGGGTACCCTATTTGGATCCGACGGTTAAATTAACGATAATTGATGTGGGGCAGGGAGATGCGATGTTGTTTCAATTAGGTCATCAACAGGGGAATTGGTTGATTGATACCGGCGGTAAGCGACTTTGGGAACCAGTGGAAGGATCGAATATCGACCATAGTTTTGCTGAGAGGAATTTAATCCCCGCTTTAAAAGCCCTAGGTGTGAATCAATTAGATGGTGTCATTATTACCCATCCCGATATTGATCACATTGGGAATTTACAAGCTTTGTCTCACGCGATCAAAATTCAGGAGTTATGGGTCAGTGATTATACTTTGAAGAGTAATATTTGGGAAGAGATTTCAGCTAAAGTTAAAGTTAATACCGTTGTGAGTCTAGACATGGGTGAAAGCTATAAACATCCAACTATTCCGCTGACATTGTATAGCCCAGCACTCTCTGATATTAAATATTCGCAAAGTGAATCCAATGATTCGTCATTGATTACTCAAATCGATATAGAAGGGCTCGCGGTATTATCTTTAGGCGACGTGACTAAGCGAATTGAAACAAAAATCTTAGCGACCTATCCAGAAATCCGAGCGGATATTCTAAAAGTAGCTCATCACGGGAGTGATACGAGTACTTCTGAAGAATTACTGACGCATACTCAACCGTTCTTCGCCTTCATTTCAGCTGGTGTTAATAATCAGTACGGTCATCCCCATGCCGAAGTGTTAGATTTATTAAACCAACACAGTGTTCCTTATTTAAGTACTGAAATGGTCGGCGCTGTTCAACTCACATATCACCCATTAAAGGGGTATAGAATACGGACAGTTATTGAGAAATAAGGTGGAATGTTAATGCGAATAAAGACCGTTATATCAACGTTTTGTAAGAGCTTGAAACTTTACATAAACTTTACAATAAAAGTGACAAAAAGTGATTGCTTATTTCAAATAATTAGCTATAATTATTTTGTTTTAAAAAAGTATACAAGGAGGTTTATATGAAATTTCAGTCACAACAATTAATGATTCGTCCCGCACAGGTTGAGAATGCGAAGCAAATACAACAAATTTATACACCCTATATATTAAATACTGTCTTTAACTTGGAGGAAACAGTAGGGACCCTTTCGTATTATGAACAATTGATTATCGAAGCTCAAAGTCATTTGCCTTTTTTAGTAGCAGAATACGAAGGAGTCATCGTTGGTTTTGTTTATGTGAGTGAAATTTCATTTATGTTGAATCTAGTTAATACGTGTGCTTTGAGTATTTATGTAGCTGAAGATACACCTGTACGAGGTGTCGGCCAATCACTATTCACAGCTTTAGAAAGAACATTAACTGCTTTAGGTATGACACAAATAATTGCGAACATTGTAGCAACGAACGAAAGAAGCATTCGCTTCCATGAAAAGAATGGCTTTCAATTGCTCAGCACATTCCCTCAGGCAGGCTACAAATTCGGCCAATGGCACGATGTTAAATGGTTTGGTAAAAAACTAGTCGCAGAGCCGGAGCAATCTGAAGTATTGCCAACAGAGAGTTTATCTTTCTCTATTTATTAAAATTACCTGGATTGTTTATAATATCTGCTTTTAAACTTATTAAAGTTATTGTAAAATTGGATTATATGACATAAATATCGTTGATATTACGTTTATAAAATAACTATACAATTAACAGGAGGAAGTAAGTCGATGCAGAAGATCTTTTTGAAGGTACTTTTAGGTACAGTATTGCTTGGTAATATGCCAATTCATTCTTGGGTACAGGCTGAAGAGATACCCGAAGATATACCACAAATCCAGATTACAGAAGAAGCGGTGGCAACGGAGAATAATATTGTCAAAACTGATAATGTCCGTGCAGCTTGGACTGATTATGGAAACTACGCTCAACCGAATGAAGAAGGATATGCCTACTACATGCATGCAGATCCAGATATTTCTTCAGAAATCATCCCGTTAGATGAAAATTCTTCTGAAGATGTCTTATTATTTACTTTTGATGATGCGCCACAAGAACCAGATAGCTATGCGCTCGAGATGGCTCAAGTTATGAAAGAAAAAGATGTTAATGCTATTTTCCTAGTTAACGGTATGTATCTAGAGTCGGAGTGGGGCAGAGAGATTACCAAACAAGTGCATGATATGGGCTTTGAAATTGGGAACCATACACATACTCACCCGAATTTACGTGAATTGACATATGAAGAACAATACAATGAGATTGTCGCAACGAATCAAGTAGTCGAAGAGATTACTGGCGCACCCGTACGTTGGTTTAGACCTCCTTTCGGATTGTTTAATATGGATACTATCTTAATTTGTAATGAGTTAGGCTTACAATTAATGACATGGTCATTTGGTTATGACTGGATGGATGAGTATTTATCTGGTCCTGAATTAGCAGCCGTATCATTGGATAATACATATATTCGACCTGGAGCAAACATCTTAATGCATGACCGTTCGTGGACGTTGGATGCTTTACCAACAATGATTGATGGCTACCGCGAGTTGGGCTACCATATCGTTGACCCTTATTTGATCCAACACCAACAGAATAGTACAGAACCTTTATAATTGGTATTAAAAGATTTAAGTTAGACATTAATCTAGTTTAAATCTTTTTTGTTTTACTTATAATTCTGATATTATAGGTATTAGTTGAATGATAGGAGAGATTCATGACAAATAAATTTCCAAAGAGTTTTTACTTTAAATTAAGTTTTATTATACTATTTGTGTTATTTGGATATTATCAGAACCAAAATTTTATACAAGCGACTTTAAATGATGAGTCATTAAATGTGAACGAATCTTTTAATCTCATTATGAGAGAGGTAATGAAATTACCAAACAACGTTGAAAATGACGAAGTTATTTCCGAATATATTTCAGGATACGCCCAACCAGGAAATCAAGTTCCCTATCAAATCCACGAAAAAATATTGTCGGATGATAATTATGCGATAGCAAAACAATCCGCCAATCAATTTAATGCGGCGTTAGATAATCGTGCATTGAATGATGCATTTTTAAGACAAATGAATCACATGCGAGGAACGAAAGGTTGGGAGCAAATTCAATTTGGCGAGCATCTTGAAGAAGGTGTCTGGAGGCGAGTGGAAGAGATGGGGGAGTACCATTATTTAAGCTCTATAACGGCTGATGGAGCTGGTTTTAGAGCCCAATTTCCAAGTGTTTCGGATGCAGAGTATCGCTTAGGTGAGAATTTATATGAACTCTACATCTCCGCAGGGGATGTTCATCTGACAACTTGGGAGAATGAAAAGATTTTAGCCGATTATTTATTTGATGTATATGCTGATGCCGTATCATTATCCAATTATGATATTTATCAAAGCCAATATATTTCGATCTACGCAGCACCGACAGATTATAGTGTCGATGAAGTACCATATGTGAGATTAGTTGTGTCATTAGTTTTGGATACTGAAGGGGGAATTTAGTTGAAGAAAAGTTTAACGTCTAAATTATTAAAAGGTCTAGTTAAAGGTACCTTAGGCTTACTTGCCTATGATTTTGCTTATCGACTAAAACATCCGCGCAAACAAAGTTACCAAGCAGAGGTCAATTTAAATGAATTAGACATGTCATTGCAAGCGAACTTAGCTTGGATTGAAGAAGAGCATTATGACCGAGAGATGAACATTATCGCTCGACCATATATTGAGCAATTTGAACATTCTGGTGAAATTCCGGTGGGTGATGTTGCTTTATCATATTTATTTTATTTAAAAGATAGCAATCGTCCAACTGTCTTTATTGTTCATGGCTTTAATGAGTATAAAGAGATGTATTTTGAAGTTGTATATTATTTATTACAACTCAATTATAATGTGCTTATTTATGATGCGAGAGGTCATGGGTCTTCAAGAGTTGAAACGCGAAATTCTTTAATTGATATTCAACATTTTGATTACTATATTGAAGATTTAAAAGAAGTGATTGAAAGTGTTAAAGAGACCTATGAATTGAACGAGCACTTTTTCTTATTCGCTCATTCAATGGGTGGGGCAGTAAGTACAGGATTAATTAAGAAATATCCAAAGCTAATTAAAGCAGCAATCTTATCTTCACCAATGTTTAGTGTCAATACATATCCATATCCTAGATCTTTAGCTCATGCAGTAGCAAGTGGTGCCGGTTTACTGAACTTAGGTCATAAGCCCATTCCCGCTCAAGGAAGTAATGAATTCATAGAAGCATCAACGAATGCATCTGAATATATTCCGAATCCAGATTTAACACATAGTCAGCAAAGAGAGAAATATGCATTTAATTTGCAGTTGGAATCAGTTGCACATCCAACTTCTGGGGGAACATATAATTGGTTGGCGACATCATTCGATGAAGTGAATAAGATACTGGATGAATCAGCCTTGAAGTATATCGAAACCCCATTATTAGTATTTCGATCTGTCGAAGACAAAGTAGTACGCGGGGATGGAATTTTTACAGCCGCTACCTACGTACCTCAAGTTGAACTTATAGCGGTAGACAATGCTGGGCATTGTATTTACCAAGAACATGATGAGATTACAAAACCATACTTCAGTTTAATCAGTTATTTTCTGAAGCAATATAGTTAAAATAAAAAACAGCAACAATTAAAAATTGTTGCTGTTTTTTAAAATATTAATTTGTTTCGAAACCAACGATCATACCATTATGCTCTGCATAATAGCTACATAGTGCACTCGTTACACGTGTCGTAATCTTAGCGTTCGGATATTCTTTTAGAATTTCTTCTTTAAAGGCATTGGCAATATCTGGGTTAAGAACGTGAGATACTTCAATTTCTCCACCGTTATAACCTTTAGATTTTAATTCGTTAATTAAAGTTTTTAACGCTCTCTTTTGACCTTTTGATTTATGAGCCAATTGAATTGTACCTTCTGGAGTTCGGTTACCAATTAAGCGAATACCTAATAATCCAATCATTTGACCTAAAATCTTAGATACACGTCCATTATTAACTAAGTTATCTACAGATTCTAATAAGAAGGCGATATCTAGATTATCATGGTAAGCATTCAATTCTTTTACGACGGTATCGAAATCAGCCTCCGTTTCAGCTAATTCAAATGCTTTTTTAGCCAATAAGTCCATCTCTGAACCAGCTGATCGACTGTCAAAGATATGAATATTAGCGTCAGGATTTTTCTCCAAAGCAATGTCTTTTCCTAAAGAAGCACTATTGTAACTACCTGAAAGTTGGGAAGAGATAGTAAAGCAGATGACATTCTCTGCACCTTCAAATCGATGTGCATAGACTTCTGGGGAAGGACATGCACTTGATGTTTTTTGTTTTGTATCTTTTATTTCTGATAAGAAGTTCTCAATATCTAGGTCTGCACTATCTACAAAAACATCATTACCAATATTTATCATCAATGGAACGATTTCCAAAACGACGTTTTGATTTGTTGTTTCTATTTCACGAATTGACGACCCTGAGTCGACAACAATTTTCCATTTTTTCACATTAATCACCTCATGTATGCAATATAATAATTATATAGTAACTATCTTGTCATTTCAATTCTAAGCGATGAAGACAAGCATTATTGACGAATAATCCATCTATCAATTGTAAATGAGATAATAAATAGGTATAATAATAACGATTACATATAGTATGAAAGGGTGTGTCAAATGTTCTTAGGTAAAATTAATCAATCCAATGCACTCACATTGTTTAGTTTGTTCTTTGGAGCGGTCGGTGTTGGGTTTTCAATGATTGGAGAATCTCAATATACAATTATATCCTTAATTATCGCTTCAGTCGGTTATATCTTTAGTTACCGTTTCACAGCGATGTTTGAGCGAGAAGATGCTCAGATTTCATTTGATTTGGAATTTGATGTCTTAAGTAAAACCGTTGTCTATGCTTTGCTACCAGCGTCATTATTAATTTCTTTATCTTTAGGATCGGTATTATCGGTCATCGTCGCGGCATTGTATATTTTATCTGTTATCATTCGACTTGCGTATTTTAACCAAGCGATTGAATTTCAAGGTGAACAGTTAGAAGGAAAGACACAAGGTCTTCCTTTAGAAGCAAGTGCGATTATCATACCAATTATTTCACTGTTAGGTTATGTAATACCAATGAATATATTCCAATATGTTCTAGCAGTTGCTTATATTATTCTTGGTGCAAGTTTTGTAGTTAAGTATCCTATTCCAAAACTTCCGGAAAAATGGTTAGTTTATGTTTTAATATTGGCTCTTGTTCTTGTTGTGGCCTTTATTTTCTTAGGAACTTTGACACCGGTCTTAGCTTAGTTTAGGATATTTCCGAACTTCCATTCCCTAGGGATTGAAGTTCGGTCTTTTTTTGTATTATAATCTATAAGAAATGTATAATGAAAGAGGTGTACACATTGCGTCTAAAAATACTACATACCAATGACATACACGGACATTTAGATCATTGGCCTTTAATATCGAAGTTTATAGAAGAGAACCAGGCCCTTGCATCAGTTAAAGGTGAGGCGCTTCTTACCATTGATGTAGGTGATGCTATGGACTCTGTACACCCTTTGGTTGAAGCAACATATGGGAAGGTCATCGTTGATTTGTTCAATGAAGCGAATTATGATGTCGTGACACTTGGGAATAATGAAGGTTTAAACTTTTCTAAAGAACGTCTAAGCGACTTATATAGTCGAGCAGATTATTCAGTAACTATTGCGAATTTATTTGATAAAGATACGCAAGAAGTTCCTTCCTATGCTGAAAATATCGTATACAAAGAGATTGACGATATGAAAGTGGCCTTTATCGGCTTAACTGCACCTTATGAAACTTATCACTTAAATGGATATACCATTGAAAATCCTATTGATAGCTTGCAAGACACTCTTCAACTTATAGATAAAGAAGACACGGACTTAATTATTTTGTTGTCGCATCTAGGTTTAGAAACAGACCGCTATATTTCGAATCTATTTCCTGAAATACAATTAATCATCGGAGCACATACTCATCATGTTCTTATTGAAGGAGAATGGGAGAATCAAAGCTTTCTTTGCGCAGCAGGAAAATACGGTAATTTTGTTGGTTCAATCGATTTGTATTTTGATCAAGCAACGGATACTTGGCAGATGTCTGCAGAAGTTCTTTCCATTCATCAATTGAGTCAAAGATATAATCTGCCAAAAGAATCAGATTATTATAAACATGAAGGAACAAAGCTACTTGAGGAACGCAGGGTTGCTCATATTCCTGAAACTTTTCAAGCACTTCAAACAACGGGATCCAATTCATTCATACAAATGGCACTCAATGCGATTATAGAAGCAACTAGGGTTGAAAATGCAATATTAAGCTCTGGTTTATTTTTAAGTGATTTGCCTAGAGGGCTCATTACTGAATATCACTTACATGAAGCACTACCTCATCCGATGCATTTAGCTGTAGTGGAGATGAATGGGTTGCATTTAAAAGAAATGCTAGCTGAAATGAACCAACAAGCAGATGATTTAAGATACAAATTAATCAATGGACTTGGTTTTCGTGGTAAGATATTTGGAGAACTAATTTTTAAGGGCATTGCTTTTAATGAGCTAAAACATCAGTGGGAAGTAAATGGAGAAGTGATCATTGACGACAAATACTATCAGTTTGTGACGGTGGATCATATTTGGTTCTTACCTTTTTTCCCAACGATTGATGATTATGGGAATCCAAAGTTAATTTTCCCAGATTTTTTAAGACACGTAGTTCGAAATTATTTAGAAAAAACATATCCAATAGAAGGAGGCAAGTGATTTGAGTAATAAAAAAACCATGACAAATCAACTTGAATCTATTTTAGATGACATTATTCAAGGTGAAGAAGTCGAAGATAAACAAATCTATATTATCGACGAAGAAACAATTCAAATTAGCAAACAAGAATACCGTTTGATAAAGAATTACCGAGAAGGGTTTGAACAAGAAGCTTTTACGAATCGGTATCAACCATTCTTTGAAAAGTTTGATTTTATTGTTGGAGACTGGGGGCATGATCTGTTACGTCTAAGAGGATTTTATCAGTTAGGAAGACGCAAAGTGCCACGCGATCAACAAATTGATTTCTTAGATGACTATATTAAAGAGTATTGTAATTTTGGGGCGGCTTACTTTGTCTTAGGTAAGGTGGAAGCCGTAGAGAAGTACCATCAATTAGAGAAGCGCGAAACTATACAAAAGAATGTTTCAAGGCAACCGAAAAACCAAAGACCAAAAACACCTCATGTGACAACTACGACAGACAAAGAAAAAGCAGAAGATACTAACTTTAAACCCAAAAATATTCGTCGTAAAAAAGCCTTTAAAAAGAATCAAACTAAAGGTGAAATAAACAAACCAAAAAAAGTCACTGAGAAAGTCAGTGAAAAAGTGGCTAATGATAAAAAATTCGTAATTAAGAAGGTGACAACTAAGGAATGACAAAGTATGAAGGTTATTTAGTAGATCTCGATGGAACGACGTATCGTGGAAAAGAGCGAATTCCAGAAGCTGAGGTATTTATCCGTCAATTACTTGATGATGGTTTCCCTTTTAAATTAGTGACAAATAATGCAACAAAGGCGGTTGAGGAAATCGTTCATAATTTAAATTCATATTATGATATTCCAATTGATTCTTCTCATGTTTATACTTCAATTATTGCTTTAGGAGATTATATTGAAGTACATCATCCAGGAGCGAATGTTTATGTACTAGGAGAAGCAGCTTTAAAAGAGCAATTGCTTGATAGAAATTTTACGGTTGATCCGAGTAAACCGATTGATGTTGTTGTCCAAGGTTTAAAACGTGATGTTACTTACGACCAGTTAACTGTCGCTGTACAAGCAATCCTTGCTGGAGCTGAATATGTGGTGACGAATACAGACCGATTAATACCAACTGAAACTGGAATGAATCCAAGTTCGGGTGCTATTACTGCCTTTATACAATTTGCGACAAGAAAAGAACCGATTATTATCGGTAAGCCCAATAAACCAATCATGGAAGGGGCACTTAAGCAACTTGGGATTGAGAAAAGCAAGGTTTTAATGATTGGAGATAACTACGATACAGATATTATGGCGGGAATGAATATGGATATGGATACGCTGTTAGTTTTAACAGGTGTCACAGTGAGAGAAGACTTAGAAATGATTCAAAAGCAACCAACTTATACCATCGAATCACTTTCAGAATGGAAGCATGAATAATGGATATATTAAAACGAATAGTGAGCAGTTTTATTATCCTTTTATTTGCAATGTGCTTATCAATTACAACTGTCATCTTTATATCACCATTTTTATACCGATTATGTATTGCTTGGTTTAATTTAACAGACATCTCAGGTTTAACTCAAGCGCAGTTACTTGAAAATTATGATACTATGTTAAGCTATTTAGTGAATCCAACAGTCCATGATTTAAATATGCCTTACTTTAGTATGTCAGAAAGCGGGGCACAGCATTTTGAAGAGGTAAAGGTATTATTCTTTATTAATTTTGTCATCTTAGTGATTTTACTCTCGTTAACGATTTGGGTCATTTCGTACATTAAGAAACGGAATTGGCAATTAGTTATGGCACCTCATTTTACATTTAAATTAGCCTTTCCATTGATTTTATTATTTTTCATTGTTGTCGCATTCGATCAAGTGTTTATTCTTTTCCATCAATTGCTATTTAATAATGATTTATGGTTGTTTAATCCTTTGGAAGATCCGGTTATAACTGTACTCCCACAGGAATTTTTCATGATGTTATTCATCATTGCCTTATTAGTTTATGAATTAATTATCTTAGCTATTCGAAAAGTTGTATATTGGAATAAATAAAAAAAGTGATGAGTCTGCGGGCTCATCACTTTTTCTTAATTTTCATGTGAATCTTCATAAGACTCTTTAGGTGTACTATTAACATTCACCTCATCTGTTTGAGGTTGAGAATGGGCGATTCGACTTGCAGCTGCTGCAGCAAGTGCGCCAACGATATCATCAATGAACGTATTACAATGTTCATCTTTGCTATCGTTTAACTCACCAATAATACCAGGTTTTAATTTATCAACATAACCAAAGTTGGTTAGACCAATTGAGCCATAAACATTAACGATGGATAAGACTAATATTTCGTCAATGCCATATAATCCTTCATCTCGCATCAGTAAATCATTTAAGACAGGTGAGAACTGTTGTCTCTCCGCTGCGATATCAATTTCAATACCTGTGATAACTGCATTTTGAACTTCACGTTTCTTCATCACCGCAATAATATTTTCTAAACAATAGTCTAAAGTTAAATCATCAATGTAGTCTTTTTGTAGATCATAGACAATTTCTGCTATTGACTCTAATTTAACGCCACGCTCTTTTAATAAGTAGTGAGCTTGATCTTCTAGACGACTTTGTTTTATGAATTGTTCATTTTTTGTCATAGTATCTCTCCTTAGAATAAATCTGAGCTGTGAATTGGAGGGTTAACGTTTGTTGGATCTATTTTTAATAAGGCATCATTCACTGCTTGGGGAGCTTCACCAAAGCCTGTCGCAATAATTCTTACTTTGCCTTCATAGTTGGCAATATCTCCAACAGCATAGATGCCAGTTATATTCGTTTCGTATTGAGCATTGACTTCAATTGTATTTCGATTGAGGTTGAATCCCCAATTTCTAATTTCGCCAATACTTGATGTAAAACCGTAACTGACAATAAAGTTATCCACATCCAAAGTAATTATCTCATCTGATTTAGCTTTCTTCAAATTAATCGATTGAATACGACTATCGTCACCGTTGACGGATTCCGGAATAAAAGGAGTCAATAACTCGACTGTGGAATTTTCTAATTGTTTCACACTGCTTTCAACTGCTCTAAATTTGTCACGACGATGGATTAAATGCACTTTATTCGCTAGCGGTTCTAAGGCTAATGCCCAATCAACCGCAGAATCACCACCACCACAGATTGCTACTGTTCTTCCAGTGAATTGTTCGATGTTATTAACATAGTAATGTAGATTACTTTCTTCATATTTCTCAATTTCTGGTAATTTTAATTTTCTAGGAGAAAAGGCACCATTTCCGATTGCTAAAATAATGGTACGTGAATAATGAATTTGTTCACTGGTAATAATTTCAAAATATTCGATGCCATCCTCAGTCATCTTTTTATTTACATTTAAAACTTCTTCTCCCAATTGAATCGAAATATCAAAGCGAGAAATTTGTTGAATAAGATTTCGTTCTAATTCATCGCCTCTAATAGCAGGGAATCCAGGTATGTCATAAATGTTCTTCTCAGCATAAAGATGGGCAGGTTGTCCACCTAAAGATTCTAGACTTTCTATAATCTTTGTTCTCGCATTTCGTAAGCCTGCGTAAAAGGCTGTATATAAACCGACAGGCCCTCCGCCAACAATTGTTATATCAAACAAGGACTCTTCAAAACTCAAAGTATCACACTTTCTATAATATTATAATAAAACTAAACGTAGAAAAATGGCAACAAAACCACCAGTTAGAGTACCAACAATAACTTCACTCGGTTTATGCCCTAGATAACGGTTAATTATCATTCTTTCATAATTATCAATATCATAACTTAAAATCAGAGGGTTATCCTCGACTTCATCATAGCTTATATCATCAGATATATAATTGATCTCAGCTAAATGTTTACGGGCTAATATATCCAAGACAATACCTTGTTCACCACTTTGACGACGGACCCCCATCGAATCGAACATGATAATGACTGCAAATACAGTAGATATGGCTACGTATGGTGAATTAAAACCATATTCTAAAATCAAAGCCGTCGTTAAACTACTCACTGCAGCCGAGTGAGAACTGGGCATACCACCTGTAGAAGTGATTAAATTTAATTTTGCACTTTTTCGATTGGTTAAATAAGCTATAGGATATTTAATCAGCTGTGCAAATAAAATTGAACTCAATGACGCAATTAAAGGGAAATTCATAATTAAACCAACCTTCTTATTTTTTTATTTAAATTAAACTAAATGCCTAAGTATCTTTTGAATTAAAAACTTTTTTAACTCTCCTTCAATAATATCAAAAAAAATTTGATATAACTATTAAAACATTTGTTAAACATAACAAAGTGAATTAGTATATAATGTATATAGAAAATATAAGGAGGAGTGAATTATTTTGACAAAATTTCCACAATTAAACACAGAAGAACTAAATGTTGATATTACATTACATACGAACAAGGGTGATATTGATTTAGCCCTATTCTCGGAGTTAGCTCCAAAGACAGTAGAAAACTTCAAAGAATTATCTAAAAAAGGGTATTACGACGGAATTATCTTCCACCGTATTATTAAAGACTTCATGATTCAAGGTGGAGACCCAACAGGAACTGGTATGGGTGGAGAGAGTATCTATGGTGATGCTTTCGAAGATGAATTCTCAGCGGAAGTATTTAACTTATATGGCGCGTTATCAATGGCTAATGCTGGACCTAACACAAATGGAAGTCAATTCTTCATCGTAACAGCTCCAACTGTACCCGCGCAAATGCTAGGACAATTAAAAGATGCTGGATTTCCTGAAGAAATTATTGAAGCTTATGAAGCAAAAGGTGGAACACCTTGGTTAGACCACCGTCATACAGTATTTGGTCACGTTGTTAATGGTATGGATGTAGTCCTAGATATTCAAGCTCAAGAAACTGGTGCCCAAGACAAGCCCGTAGAAGATATTGTTATTACGAGCGTTACTGTTAATGAGTAGCCTACTATAAAGTAAAGGGTGGATATACATTGACAAAAGAATTTAGAATTGGGGATGTAATCCAAGGAGAAGTAACCGGTATTCAGAATTACGGTGTCTTTGTTAAATTATCGGATACAGAACAAGGATTAGTGCATATATCAGAATGCAAACACGGTTATGTGTCCGAGTTAGATAATTTTATTAATATCGGCGACAAAGTTAAAGTCAAAATTATTGATATTGATGAATATACTCGAAAAATTAGCTTGTCTTTTAGAGCGTTGCAACATCTAAACACACCACCTTTTCCCTCAAAATTAAAAAAGTATCCTAAAAGATATTTACCTAAGATTGGATTCAAGACATTAGGACGCAATATGCCTAAAATTATTGAAGATGGTTTAAGACAAATCGAAGAAGATCAAACTAATATTCTAGAAAAAAATGAGGAGAGATATTAATGACAAATTTAAATTTTGATTATACAAAAGCTTTATCATTCTTTAAAGAACATGAATTAACTCAGATTAAACCATATATTGAATTGGCACATAATCAACTTCATGATAAAACGGGTGCAGGAAATGACTTCTTGGACTGGGTTGATTGGCCAGAAACATACGATAAAGATGAGTATGCACGCATCAAAGCAGCATCCGAAAAAATTAAAGCAGATTCAGATATTCTTATTGTAATTGGTATTGGAGGATCATACTTAGGAGCGAAAGCAGCAATCGAATTCCTAAACGATTCATTTTACAATATTAAAGCAGGGCAAAAAGGAACACCTCAAGTTATCTTTGCGGGTAATAGTATTAGTTCTACTTATTTACACGATCTAGTTGATTTAGTCGGGGACCGTGACTTTTCGGTTAATATTATTTCTAAATCAGGTACAACAACTGAACCTTCTATTGCATTCCGTGTATTCAAAGAATTATTAGATAAGAAATACGGTCACGAAGAAGCGGTTAAACGTATTTATGCAACAACTGATAAAGAGAGAGGCGCTCTAAAATCAGAAGCAAATACTGAAGGATATGAAACATTTGTTATTCCTGATGGTATTGGTGGACGCTTTACTGTATTAACTGCGGTGGGTCTATTACCAATTGCTGTCGCAGGTGGAGACATTGATGCTTTAATGGAAGGTGCACGCGAAGCAATGGAAGAATACAGTAATCCAGATGTTATGGAGAACAGTGCTTACCAATACGCAGCAATCCGTAACTTCTTCTATAAAAAAGGGAAAGATATCGAAATTCTGGCTAACTATGAACCAGGTATGCAATACTTCTCTGAATGGTGGAAACAATTATTTGGTGAATCTGAAGGGAAAGATCAAAAAGGGATTTACCCAGCGAGTGCAAACTTCTCAACAGATTTACACTCTATTGGACAAACAATCCAAGATGGACAAAGAAATATCTTTGAAACAGTCTTAAAAGTTGAAACACCAAGACATGATATTGATATTCCAAAAGCTGAGGAAGATCTAGATGGTTTAAGTTATTTAGAAGGAAAAACAATTGATTTTGTTAACACTAAAGCTTACGAAGGAACATTATTAGCTCACACAGACGGTAATGTACCGAACCTATTAATAAAAATTCCAGCTATGGATGAAAAATCTTTAGGACACTTAATCTACTTCTTTGAAAAAGCAGTAGGAATCTCAGGATACTTAAATGGCGTAAACCCATTTGATCAACCAGGAGTAGAAGACTACAAACGTAATATGTTTGCCTTATTAGGTAAACCAGGATTCGAAGATCTAGCTAAAGAGTTAAACGAACGGTTATAAGCTTAGAACAAATAAATAAGAGTTAAAAAGATTGAAGGCTACTTTTAGTTGTCTTCAATCTTTTTGTATAAAGTGACATTATATAGTAGGAAACGGATCGTCTAATAGTGACTACACCTTCTATATAATGAAGGAAACCTAAAAAGAAGCGATTTTAAGTAAAAAAATAAAAAGGTGTGTTGTAAGATGAAACGCAACACTAAAAAAAGACATGAAGATTCGTTATACTTAAGTCACCACAACATAGTATAAGGAGAGAATCTTCATGTCACACACTCATTTTAACACAAAGAAATCTAA
>NZ_JBGQQZ010000003.1:0-62018 GCF_045528575.1 Ruoffia sp. FAM 24228 | reverse complement strand
AGTGTTTGCCTCCGGCTTCCTTCAGATTCCACCTCACGGTGGACACCCTTGCCTTTAGCTAACAGTTCCTACTGCCAAGTCTGTAGTGGACTTTCACCACCAAGTTATCGCCCATGCCGGGCGCACACGAAAAAGGATACAACTATTCACTCACAGTTGTATCCCCCTATGTATTTTTAAAATGGATTATAAAATCTTCCATCATTAACAAAGAATAATAATATTCCAATGACGATAATTATGATGATCAACGCCAAAGCGATAAAATCTTTTTTGGTAAATGGTTTATATCGGTACCATGTTCTCGATTTGTTTTTTCCAAAGCGACGTAATTCCATCGCCTGGCTTATGGTCTCAATTCGGTTTAAACTACTAAAGATTAAAGGCATAATAATCTGTGCAGATCGCGTTATTCGTTTCATTAGTGATGTTTTCCGACTCATCTCCAGACCGCGTGCTTGTTGAGCTTGTCTAATCTCAAAAAAACTGTCTTGAATATCTGGAATATAACGTAATGCCAATGAAACAGCATAACTAATGCGGTACGAGACTCCAATTCGATTTAGACTTGAAGCGAATTCACTTGGATCTGTTGTGAATATAAAGATTAAAGCTAAAGGAATTGTTGTGAAATACTTAATTGCAACATTGAATTCATAAAATAACTGCTCAGTCGTAATCGTATATCGACCGATACCTTCAAATAGCACTGTGCGTGAATTATACAATTGAACGCCATACTCGGGCTCAAAAATATATATTGTAAGTAAATTTAAGATAGAAAAGACTAAAACAAAATAGATTAATACTTTAATATTTCTCCATGGGATACGAGCGATATAAAACAAGATTAAACTAAAGATTGTCATCGCTACTAAAAATCGAGTATCAAAGCTAGTCATTACAATTAAGGATAGTAAGATAAAACTAATCAGCTTTGTAGAGCCGCTTAAATTATGTATGATTGTTTTATTAGGTATGTAACCAAATAAATTCTCTTGGCTCATCAGCGTATACCCCTCTCATAACGCATAAAGCGCCCAATGAAATCTTTTGAAGTCATCAAAGGTAAAAGACTACCTAATTGGTATAGGCTTGATTCAGTAAGATGTGCGGCTTTTAATAATTGAGCATTAGAAAATAACTCTGAAGGATTCGTATCAGCTAATAATTTACCCGCATCAAACACCAATGATCGATTTGTATACTCTTGCATTAAATGCATATCATGCGTAATCATTAAGATAGTCATGTCTCTTTCATGGTTGAGTTGATTTAAAAATTGCATCATTTCAGTATAATGAGCAAAATCTTGTCCTGCCGTTGGTTCATCTAAGATAAGAATGTTAGGGTCTAAAACAAGAATGCTCGCAATGGTCACCCTTCTCTTCTGTCCATAACTTAAAGCCGAGATTGGCCAATTACGATAAGGGAATAAGCCACATATTTTTAAAGTATCAAATACTTTTTCTTCAATATCGTTTTCATTCCATCCCCGATTAATTAACCCCAATGCAACTTCTTCATAAATCATTGTTTTAGAAATCATATTATTTGGGTTTTGCATAATAAAACCAACAGTATCTGCAATTTCTTTAATGGATAAATCATTAATATCTTCGGCATTTACGATAATTTTCCCAGAACTTGGTTTGATAAACCCACTTATAGCTTTAGCTAAGGTCGATTTCCCGGCACCATTTGTCCCAACAATACTTATCATTTCGCCTTGATTCACTGAAAAATTTATATCAGACAACGTCAGGACATCATCTTCTGAATTATAAGAGAAATTAAAGTGGTCTACAGCCAATATAGTATCATTTTCATTAGAATATTCGTCGTGCGACACTTGACTAGCCCATTCTTCAATAAGCCTTATATCCCCAGTGAACAGATTCATTTGGTTAAAATTGTTAACAGTATCGTATTTAGAAACATCGATCCCAGCGTACTTCATTGCTGTTAAATATAAAGGTTCTCTAACTCCGACTTCTTGTAAGATACTACTTTTTAATAGCTCCGTCGGTGTTGAATCTGACACAAGTCTACCTTCATCAATTACCAGAATACGATCAATATCTCCTAAAAGAGCTTCCTCTAAACGATGTTCGACTATTATCGTTGTATAGTTATGTTCTTTACTTAACCGGTTGATTAAACGCATTGTCTCTGCGCCTGATGCCGGATCTAAGTTTGCTAATGGCTCATCAAATAATAAGATCGGCGCATTATTGACTAGAATGCCACTAATTGAAACACGCTGCTTCTGGCCACCAGAAAGTTTATTCGGCATACTTTGAAGTAAGTCATCGATTTCTAGAGTTTCACTCCAATTTTTAACAATGGATTGCATCTTTTCTTGTTCTACACCATCATTTTCCAATGCAAAAGCAATATCTTCAGCCACAGTTAAGCCAACAAATTGACCATCCGTATCTTGCAGTACGGTACCCACTTCTAATGACAAGTCAAAAATAGAACTTGTTTGTATTTCCTTTCCATTGACTGAAACAACTCCGTCAAGTTGACCTGGATATGTATTTGGTATTTGCCCATTAATACAACGAGCGATTGTCGACTTCCCTGATCCACTCGGTCCAACAATTAATATTGTTTCACCGGCGTAAACATCAAAGTTTATATCGATGAGATTTTTTTCTGCCTGACTATCATATTGAAAATTAACTTTTTCAAATTTGATCATCGGCGCTCTTTTTTCTTGAAGGTCCATATAAATTACTCTTTCGTTAAACTTCCACTTTTAGTTCGCGTTTTTGTATAGGCAGTAATCAGTAACGTCCCTAATACTCCGACGGCAATTGAATTTATAGCAGCTGATACAAAGCCTTGGACAAACACTTTATTAGCAGGTTCCGAATAAATTAGAATATCTAGAAGTGGTGCAGTAATTCCCCATGCAAGGAAATTAGTAATAACTTGTCCAATATTAAAAGTAATCATATCTTTTTTAGTAAATTCACCTGAATGAATATTTAAGCGTTTAGCAATCAATCCATAACCAAAACCAGTTACACCTGAAGAGAGCACCCAACTCCACCATAAACCATAAGTAAGTAAATCTTTAATTGCATGCCCGATTAAACCAATTAATAAACCCACTACTGGTCCGTAAATGACAGACATTAAAGCTAAAAATGGATATGTCGTTTCAATACTTGTGTTTGGAACGCCAGTCGGAATTGAAAGAAAACGCCCAAGAATGAAAAAGACTGCTGCTCCAATACCAACGGCAACAAGTTTAATTATAGATGAATTATTGTTATTATTCATAAATCTATTCTCCTTTTACTTTTTTAATTTGAATTAACCAGTCATTCCCTGTCCCGATATTATATGTTTGAGAGAAATTCTGTTGGTTAATTGCTACACCTAAACGGATTAATGAGTTAATATATCCAACTGTCTCCCCAACAGCAACATCTGCAAAGCTGTGACCAAATAATAATTGGTTATCGTATTTTTTAATATCATCATGATAAATTTGAACACTAATTTTGTCACCTGTTTTAATTCCAGCTTCTTCAACAAGTTCTAATGGAATATTTGTCCATAAAGATCCAAAGCGAATATCTAAAATGTCAATGACACCGTGAATAGTACCATCACGTAGTTCAGGTTCTGTGATCTCTAATGTCTTTATTGAATCAACACTCACTTCTTTGGATAAATTATCATAATATGATTCATTATCCGCAATCATTGCACCATTATAAACATAAACATCACGGCCATGGAATGTATGACTTTTCTCAGAATGTGGTAGACGATCAACTTCTTCATTAATTTCTTTAACACTTTCTAAACCAACGAATTTTGCAACATGTGATAATAATCCATTATCTGGAGTGACAATGTATTGTCCAGCAATTGTTTTTGCAACGACACTTCTTCTACTACTACCAACACCTGGATCTACTACAGACACAAAAACAGTTTTTGTAGGCCAATATGCTACTGTTTGTAATAATCTATATGATGCATCATTAATATTGTAAGGTTCAATTTCATGTGTTAAATTACTAATTGTTACTTCTGGCGCAACAGTGTATGCGACACCTTGCATAGCTGAAACTGCCCCATCCACTAATCCAAAATCTGTCTGTAATACTAAATGTTTATTATTCATTTTTACCTCCATCATGTAAGATAAATTTAAATTTTTTCATTAAAAAATCCCTGCGTAAAAAATTACGCAAGGACGAGAATATATATTCACGTGGTACCACCTTCATTTACAAGAGCGTTGAACTCATTGTCTTATTCAGTAAACAAGGTATTCACTTACTGAAACACTGTAACGGGTGTCTACGTATACATCTCAAGTCCTACTCTCAATATATCCACTCAAAGACCATATTCTATCTATCCTAATTACCTATTTTCAGCTACAAGGCTCTCTATAAATTATGAATAAATATACTTTTCTTATCAAGGTGTTTAATATTCTCATTGTTTTTTCATGATATAATTTAAAATTAATATAACAGCAATCATTATTAATGTCAACGTTATTTGAAACATGTCCATCCCTACAATATTAATGTTCGTGTCATCTCAGTCTTATGAAATTATAAAATCTTTCGATTTCGAATAAAGTATAATAGCGTTTCAATTATTAGAAATGGCAAAGTATAAAAGAACAAGTAAGCTGAGAAAGACCCTAAGAAACTATCCGAGAAAATAAAGAGGACAATTGATAATAAAAGCAACCCTAAGATGATAGAAAGCGTTACGATCAACTTTTGACTAAAACTCGTTAATCTATTAACGGCGTAGACAATAAAATGATATATAGCCGTATTTATAAGTGTTGAAAAAAATGCTGTGAAAGGAATCATCGGAATCAACTCAATGATCGAATTCGAGGAATCAATCGCTCTAATTCCCTCAATGATAGCATACTGTCCAAGACCTGTGAGTATTAAACGGAATATAAATTGTTTTAAGATAGATATTGTTTTCATAGGCACCTCTTATGTTTGACTTATTGATCTAACCAAGCTGCTTTCAATACACTTTCCTTTGCGCCATTCGTTAGTGTCTTACCATCTGTAATTAAAGGGCGTTTTATTAACATACCGTTTTTCGAAAGTAGATCAATAATTTCCGATTCATTCATTGTGTCCAACTTATCTTTTAGACCCATTTCCCGGTACAAATTTCCAGCCGTATTAATTATTTTGCGAGCTTGACCATTCGCAGATGCAATTGCTCTTTGAATGATTTTTTTACTAGGTGGATCATCACGAATATCGATAATATCATCCACACTGACACCTTTATCTTCTAAATATTCCTTTGCTTTTTTCGTAGTTGTACAATGACCTAAACCATAAATTGTTAACATAAAAAACTCCTTTATTAAATATTTCGTTTGTTACCATCTCTGTTGCGCTTGTTCAGTTTAAACACAATTATCAGCATTTCTATCAATAGTAAGGGTAAAGGCAAGATTGCGTATAAAGTGGTGATATATATTAAATTATGGGTTGAAACAAGCAACAATAAGTATAAAACATAAGTTATGATTGCAATTATTATGAATGGAATGATACTTTATATTAATTTAAACCGAGTGTGCGATATTACGTTGATTTTCAGCACTTTTATTACCTAATTTGAAATCGTTCCAACTGGAATCGCAAATAGTATCAGAAGGAATAGATAACCAGCTGCTTCTTGTCCAGGAAACTGTATCTGTAGCGGAATTAATAAAATTTGACCAATTCCTGTTAGTTATTAGCGAGTTAACAATCGTCTTAACCAATTTTCTTGCATCGCTAATCTCCTCCTCTTTAACTTTTAGTTGATAACATTTAAGGTTATTATGATTTAATATAAACAAGATAATTGAAAACTCTTTTTACTTAGTTTATATTAGCAGATGTGAATTTACAAATCCTATCTATATATTACAAGTTTCAAAGGAAGGAATTAATATGGAATTATTTAAAGTAGAACCGGTAATTCCGGGAATTACTCGAATCAGGATGCCTTATGTGTGTTCCTATATCGTCAAAGGATCAGACCGAGCTGTTTTAATCGATACTGGTTTTGGTTATGGAGACTTAAGGTCCGTTGTAGATGAATTAATTGACCTACCTTATGATGTCATCTGTAGTCACGGTCATCCCGATCATACTGGCGGTAATGGACAATATAATACTGTGTACTTACCAGAAGGTGAATTTGAGTTAGTAAAGCACGGAACAAAGATTGAAACAAGACACTCAACTATGAATAACGTGTTGCGTCGCTTTAATAAATCATTCCCTAAAGAGAATTTTTTATCGCAAGGTGACGTGAAATACATCTCATATCATGAAAAGGATGTATTTGATTTAGGTGGCGTAACAATCCGCCCTGTCCACTTGCCAGGTCATACAAAGGGAATCATGGGTTTTATCATCCCCGAATTAGAAGTTGCAATGCTTGGTGATGCTTGTGCGAATCCAACATTATTAAATTTAGATTCTAGTGCTTCCATTCAAGAATATCGTGATGCTTTAGTGAAATTAAGGAAATTACAGAAAAACTTTAAAGTTGTTTTAACTCAGCACAATTCGTTTTCAGAACCGATTGACGTTGTTAAAGATAACTTGTATTGGGCTGAACGCATCTTATTAAATTCAGATGATCGTGTAGCGGTTAGAATGTCAGGTAAAGAGTCTTTTGTCGCTAGAAACCGAAATACCTCTCATTACAGAGGGAATTCCGGGAATTTAGTCTATACTTCTCAAAGTCTTTAATAGACGTTAATAACCCACAATTAACTTGATGATAGACAAATTAATGTAGTGCTCCCCTAAATCCGGACATGGATTTAGGGGAGCACTACATTATCTTATTAGTAATATAAAAGTAATTAGGTCATTTTGGCAATATGCTTTTAGAGTAAGATTCTACTATCCTGATATTTTATCTCATAACTAAACCACCATCAACATACAGTGTCTGTCCTGTCATAAAGCCGCTCCAATCAGAAGCTAAAAATAAAACAGGCCCCACAATATCCACAGGTGTTGCAATTCTTCCCAGTGGAGTAGCATCTGCTATCGTTTCTTTTTGTTCTTCTTTGGTTGATTTAGTTGCTGCGGTTGGATAAACTAGCCCGGGTGCAACAGCATTCATCCGAATACCTATACTACCTAGATCTTTTGCCATACTTCTTGTGTAACCAATGATTGCTGCTTTAGCCGTCGTATAATCCTGATATGGTATAACTGGATGTTCCACTAAATTGGAACTAATATTGATAATACTTCCCTTCCCAAAGTTTGTCATGTTTGGCAATACTTTTTGCACCAATAAGTGTGCAGCTTTTAATCCTCCTTGTAATTGTATCTCATAATCTTGCCACTCCATTTCCCATGCCTTTTTTCGATTTTCTGCATCGAATATATAGGGTGCAAATACATTATTAACCAACACATCGATTCTTCCAAATGTCAGTAGCGTCTCTTCTACTAAATGATTCACACCTTCTTCTGTGGTTACATCTGCTTTAATAGCTATTGACTGGCCACCTAATTTTTCACATGCTCTTGCCACTTCTTCGGCTGATTCCTTGCTATGATTATAATTAACAACCACATAAGCACCCTGACTAGCGAAGCCTTTAGCCAAGGTTGCACCAATTCCACGACTCGAACCACTAACGATAACCACTTTACCTTCCAGCATATCTTCACTCCTCAAATGCTTCAATGTACTGGCTCATTTCTAATTTTTTTGGAATGAGACCTAATTCAAAATATGTATCGGCACCTTCCTGGATGACATCAATATCCACTTTACCTATCTGACCATTCTCATCTAAACTCGCAGTATTTCTTAAATTGATAATTTCTCGGTTAATTTCTGGATCACGCCCATCAATGGCTAACTCTACGGCTAATTCTGCTGCTCTATCTGGATTTCCAATCATCCATTGGGCACTTTTTTTATAGGCGAGAATGAAATCTCTTAACAGCGCTTCTTTTTCTTCGTAGGTTGATCGTTTTACTACGAAAAAATCACTCGGTATATTCAAAGAGTCTCGCACTTCAAAAATATTTGGAGCACTTAAACCCGCCCTTATGGCCGGAACTAAGGCTGTATCGGTTGCGGCTGTTGCATCCACTTGTCCCTGAATCAACGGTGAAAAATTAGCAATACCTACATCTAATAATTCTACATCTGATTCTGATAAACCTGCTTGATGCAATAATACTAATAAATTTTGATATGTTCCACTTGACCGACTATATATACCAATGGTTTTTCCTTTCAAATCTTTTGGAGATTGAATATGATTATCCATCGTAACTACATTAAAAACATTTTGTGGATATACCGTATATAAAATAACTAAATCTTCGCCATTAGCGAGAGCACTATAAACTGCACCAGGATCGGTGAATGCGATATCAGCTTGTCCTGTTAACATATTTTTTAACGCATCTTGTCCGCCATTTCCCGGAATAATCGACAAGTCTATACCAGCTTCTTTAAAGAATCCATGTTCCTCTTCTGCCAATAAATTCGTCTGTTCAACAATTAATTGACTCCAATTGGCTATTGTCAAAGAATTCGTCGTTTGAAAACTGCAAGCACTTAACACTGCTATAAATATTAACACTAGCCCTATTTTAATTTTTCTCATTTTTATTCTCCTTGCTATACCATAATAGATTTTCCAGAATATTAACTAATCCATATAGTATACAGCCTAATATTGCTAATAGAATCAGAACAGCAAACATTAAAGTTGTATCCATCATTCCTTGTGATGCAATAATCAATGCACCTAGCCCTTGTTTTGCGCCGATAAACTCCCCCACTAAAGCACCTACTAGTGAGAGAACTACAGCAACACGAAGTCCTTGAACAATCGTAGGCAAACCAACTGGAAACTTTAGATACCATAATGTTTGCCATCGCGAGGCATTCATCAAACGAAACAAAGTTAATTGATCTGAGTTAACATGCTGAATCGCACTGGCAGTTGCTTCTAATAATGGAAAAAAGCAAATCAAAGCAGTAATAACAATTTTCGACATCATACCATATCCAAACCACAACATGAATAATGGAGCCAAAGCGATTTTAGGAATAGCTTGTGAAATGACGATATACACAGAAAATACATTTTTCAAAAACGGGCTTTCCCCGATGATGATTCCTAGTAATACCCCCAAAAATCCACCCATTAGTAATCCAATGATTAGTTCAACGACTGTAGTCAATATATGAGGGAGAAAATAGCCATCGAGAATCCCTTTCCAAAGGACGGAAAAAACAGCAAGTGGGCGTGGTAAAATCAGCTCAGATACCTGTTGAGCACTCAATTCCCAGATGAATAATAACAACACACCCATTAACAGTGATAGTAGCGAAGCTCTCTTATTCATGTTCCACCCCTAACAATTGACGAATAGTTCTACAATATTCTCTAAATGTTTGAGAATCTCGCCGATTGATCTCTGTCTCTTCCCAAGATGGAGATTTTCTTTGAGAACTCATTTCACCCTGACTAATCACCCCAATTTGATCTGCCAAAAAAGCAGCTTCAGTTACATCATGGGTAACAAAAAGCATCGCGATCTTTTCTCTTTTATTTAATCTCAATAATTCATTTTGTAACTCCTCTCTTGTTATGATATCCAAAGCAGCGAATGGTTCGTCTAGAAAAAGAAGTGTGGGTTTCTTAATTAATGCTCTTGCTATCGCTACTCGACTTTTTTGTCCGCCAGATAAAGTAGATGGTATTCGCTCCGCAAATTCTGATATTTGAAGAATCTCTAATAATACTTCTGCATAATTAATATCTTCTGCCGTAATTTCGCGTTGTAATTGAATCGGCAACAATACATTTTCTAAAACTGTCTTCCAATTGAGTAAAGTAGCCTCTTGAAATACAAAGCCAATCTTATTCGATGGCTTTGTAACTATGTGTCCTTGATGGTAAACTTTTCCTTTCGTTGGATTTTTTAGCCCTGCTGCTAACTCTAGTAAAGTTGACTTACCACTCCCACTACGACCCAACCAGCAATGAATCTCACCCGTTGGTAGCTGCCAATCGATTCCTTTCAATGTAAAATTTTGGTCTTTATACTGATAAGAGACTTTTTGTAGTTCTAATTCCATGATATGTCCCCCTCTAATCCATGTAGTAATTGAATAATTCTGAAGAACAAACAACCGAAGGGTCGATATCGACCATCCGAACCTGTTCTTTCAGAAATGAATAACCATCCTGATGCCAACCGGCATGTAACTGTACCATTTTATCCAAGCTAGTTACGCGCGTAATGCCTAAAGCTCCCCAATCGGAAGCAATGTCAAATAATTCATCCGTCGGCGCAGCGATTCCTACTGTTTGAAGGACTTGCGACTTGTCACGAATGATTTCTGCTAAACTTTTCCAATGATCAATAGCAATAACTTGTACCACCCGTGACAAGGGAGTTGGTTCAAGCAAAGGCTTCTCACTGTAGCTTACTATCCAGGAGCGATCCTCAGGGACAATTACTTTACAATGATCGTCCCACATTTTTGATTCATAAAATTGTGAGCGATCATATGCTTCTTCAATTGATAAATTTCTTAAAGGATAACGATTCTGATAAGATTGAAGTTTGCCTACTAATAGTAATGCCCATTCATGCGGACTTGTTTGTCCATTCTTTTCTACGAAAAAGAGTTGGGGAGAATAACACCCTTGCTGATCGTAGTAGATCACTGACTTTGCAGCTTGTTTAGCCAAGTTTTCTGCTTTTTGCTTATCTAAAACTAGCTTGTGTAGAAAACCAAAACTTAATTTATTACCAAAACCAATGAAATGTGTATTGTGACCTATTTGTTGCTGCAGTTTGGATATAGTCCGATTACTACCATATCCAACTACTACTTCAGCTTCATTCAATAACATCTTTTCACGACCGGTATCTCCCCCCTTCCAAGAAACAATCGCAAGACTATCTGCTAATCGAGGCTCAATTTCAACCAATAATTGACAGAAAACACCAATAAATAAAGGTTCGCTACTAGAAACCTTTCCAATCACTTTTCCTTTAACTAATAGACTTCCTACTAAACTCCAAAGAGGTAGAACTGGTACATTCCCTGCCCAAATATGTGCCGTTAATTTTGGTCCAACAGCCTTGGTAAATCCCCCATGAGAACTTGCTATAAATTGATCAAGTATTAGAGGATTTTCAAAATTCACAGATAACCAACGCATTAATTCATGTTCTCTAAAAGTCTTCAGTGAATGAGTCAGACTTAATCGAATCGTTTCGTGATTAAAGCCAGTAATTAGTGGCAGAAGTTTTTCTAGTTTACGACGTAAAGGATGTTTTCGATCTAATAACACTGCGACCGCCTTAGTAATTGCTGTGATAATTTCATTTGTAGTCAAGTGATTTCCTACCGTTTTCATTCGCTGTGATAAAATTTTCAATTGATCTTCATCAGGATGTGGCACTGAAATGGATACATCCTGAAAATCAATCTGTCGATTCTTAATCTTTAAATCTTTTGCCATCGGTGGTAAATAACCACTTTTTTCAATTTGAATCATTTTGATACTCCTCTATCCATTGTTGAGCAGATAATGAACAACCTCGTGATTCAATCAATGGTTGCCTTCCTACTAATTCAAAGCCACCTTCTCTTTCAATAGCTAAGTCCCCTGTTTGAATAGCTGGTACAGAGTTGATATTGGCTAAATCAACATGTACTAATAAGCCAATTTCTCCTTTAGGAACTTCTTGCTCAGTGATTGGATCAATAATTTTAAAACGAATCCAATGTGGTCCTCGCTTTATATTCTTTCCACCCAATTCAATCTTCGAATAGTATTGCGAAGATAATTCTGTCATCCCATACATATTTACTATTTTTGTCTTGACTTTAAACCTATCTTTTAATAATTTATAGAAATCATTTTCTGAATAAGACCTTGAGAAATTCTTAAATCCACCTGTATCAAAAATTAAGCTATCCTCATGCAAATGAATCGATTTTTTTTGTCTTCTAAACTATCAAGTAAATGAACATAATTGTAACTCGCACCCAAAATCATTACGGGCGTATGCTCATGTTTTTGAGTCCATTCAATTAATTTTTCTAACTCTAACCCATCTTTTGCCACAAAATGTGCGGAATCTTTCGTTCCATCACCTTTTAATAGCGATAAATAATGGCTTAAAGAAGAATGAGGCATATTTTTTTCATCTGGAAATAAAATTGCCATGGGATATTTCTTTGCACTTACAAAATTTTTAAAACTTTCTTTCGCTGATAGATCATAGACGTCTAGATCACGGTGATAATGCTTTCCTTTATTGCCACTCGTAGTTCCACTCGTCATAAAAACATATGAGCATTCCTCTTCAGGAGTTACACTTAAAAAGCTGGACTTAAATGCCTCTGTCGATACACTTGGAATGTCCTTCCAATGTCTAACTTGCTTAAGACCGATCCCTTTTTTTCGACAATATTGTTGATATGCCAGATTATTTTGGTAAAGATACCTGAACAATTGTATGGCTACTTCATCGAAACTTTTATACTCTTCTGGATTACAAATAAATTCTTGGATTATTGTTTTCATATTTTCTCTTTCTCCTTAATATTGACACAAAAAAAGCACCCTAGACTGATTCTAGGGTGCACATACGTATTATTATTTACTGTTCTTCATAATCGTTATATGTTCCCTACGCTAGTGTCAACTAGATCAGGTTCTAAGGGTCATTATCTTCACGGATAATATCTCAACCAGCAATACTGGTCCCCCTACATGGAATCGCTATTTAATTGTATTAATCATTTGTTCTCGCTTAAGAATAAGCCAAAGTTTTCTGCTTGTCAATAAATATTGAGTACCTTGATATGTAAACTTACTTCTACTTGTAATCGTCTATTGGTTGATAACAAATAACACGTCCTTTACAAAACCTGAATGTACGTACCTTTAAAAGTAAAAAAATAACAACGGGCATTTCATTAAAGGATTGTATGAAATGTAAAAATCATTTCGTTACTTAGATGAAGTGCCAATGAGAATTGAAAAACTATAATAAATACTAAATTATTAAAGCCAACGTTTATGGTCGCTAACTCATGCTTTCTAAACGGGATATGAAAAATAAAATGATGTTTTATTTTCTAGCTTTTCTCACTTTTAATTGCTTACCCTTTATCATGCGGTTTTGCATCTGTTCAATGATATATTGCCTCATAACAACCAAATCAATGGACCATCGATCAACTGATACAACAGCAATTTGTGTTCTTAGATCTCCATAGAGTATCTCTTTATGCAGACTAACGCCCTCATTATTTACATAATCTTCTAGTGAGTTTAACAACGACTCTCTTTGTAAAACAAGAATATCATCACCATCTTCCTTTACTACATGAACAAAGTATAGCTTACTATTCCATTGTTTACCTTCTGATATCCTCCGTTTAAATGAATCAATTGATTGTTGTGATCCATCAACTGGAAGTAAAATGTATTGGTACTCAATTATCATAAGTTTCACTCCTTATAGAATCGTAAGCGCATCCAATCTTATTGCTTTAATTAGATATCATAAATGGGATTATGCACGTTCCTAACTTTACAGCTGTAAAAAAGGACGGTCACAAGTAGTAACCATCCGCTGCTAAATTAAATGGATTAAAAACTATCCTTTATTGGTCAAAAACGGGGCTAACCCAACTAATGTTTTCCAATTATAATGCATAGTTATCCGTAATAATTCGGTCAGCATCAGGTATAATAAAACCAATCATCTTGCTAAAGTTGCCTTAGCAACCCCATTAGATCTTAAAATATTCATAAAATTGGTCTATCATTTTCTTTGTCAGAGTTAAAGTCTACTTGTTCCACTTGTAGTATATTGTTATCATGTGGCTTTTTTACAAATTCTATAAAGGTACTTGCCCACCGTTCCATCTGTTGAATGTCTAATTCGGATATATCAACTTGCTTCAACGTTCCGAGTGTAGCATAGGATTACATATACACGCCAGCATACTTCTTAGCAGTTAGATATAAAGGTTCTCAAATACCAATCTCAGTAAATAAGTTACTTATTTACTAACTCTGTGAGGGCGGATCAGAGGTAAGTCTTCCTTCAGCTATAACTAAAATGTGATGAACATCTGTAAGCAGCGGTATTCAACAATAATCGTTATATAGTGATGTTCTTGACCCACACAATTGATAAGTTTTATTGTCTTCACCCCTGCTGCAGGATCTACTACAGAGACAAATACTGTCTTAGCTGGCCAATAAGTAGCTTTTTGTAATAGACAATATGACGCATTATTAATATGATACAGTTCGTTCCCAAGCTTAAGATGACTAATTGTAACTACGGGTGCAACAATATAGGTTACACTTTGCATACTTAAATTTATAAGATTATATGGATTCTTAACTCATTCAATACACTCAGTTTTTTTAATCAACATAGTAAATTGATTCACTATAAAGGGTATTACCGAATGTATCTACCCATTTTACTCAACGCATCCATTCAAAGGCCATCTACGTTAATTGCTAACATTCGCGTATTCACTATCGAAGCATCTTGTGACACGAAGGCTAACACATTACTTTGAATGATTTGATTGTTTAAAATTTCAATACGTATAAAGTATGAAAAAATCAAAAATAAAATAAGTGGAAGACTGATGTTAATTTTCCACGAATATGCGAATGTATTTAAAATAAAGGACATTAACGAGTAAAAAGGCTAAAAGAATGATTAACCCAACGCGGTCCATCGAAAGTTTAGACAAATCAAATAAATTTTTGGCGTCCAGTATTTTTAATTTCTCTCATATATTTAAACACTACATAATTATATTATGTATTATAACCTTATTATAATAGAATTTATCATATAACAAAAAATACTAGTATCAACGGACACTAGTATTTTTTGTTATATTAATGTTCAAGTAATTACTCTTAATCTTGAGTTTGAATTTTTTGAGCCTCTTTTACGATATCCCAAGCTGGTATGCTTCCGCCTTGTATAATTTCTTCAATCTTTGCTGCAACATCATCTTGTTGAAATAGCTCCACAACTTTTAAATAAAGTGGGTTGTCCGAATCTTCGGAACGTGCTGCGATATTATTAACGCGGTCAATATTGATGGTCTCTGGCGTATCGCCAAATACATAGATAGCATCTGATGGTACAAAATTAGTACCACCTAAGAAAGAATTGTCAATAAAAGCTGCATCTACATCTAATACAGCAGCAGGAATTTGAGCGCCATCTAATTCAATCAATTCTAAGTTTTTAGGATTATCAGCAATATTTGAAGGTGTAGGTAGTAATTCTTCACTATCATCTAAAGTAATTAATCCTGCACGCACTAATGTTTGGATATTATAGCCTAAGCTTGTTGGGGCAGCGTTCACTGCGATTTTTGCACCTTCAGGTAATTCATCTAAAGAATTATATTTTTCAGAATATATTCTTGTAGGTACAGCGTAAGTATAGCCAATTGTAACAATATCACCGTTATTTTCTTGATTCCAATTGTTTAAAAATACATCATGTTGGAAGGAGTTTAAATCAATCGATCCATCTCGGAGAGCTTCATTAGGAATATTATAATCCGTTAATAGAACAACTTCGATTTCTATACCTTCTTCTTCCAACGCTTTTTCAGCTACAAATTGCCAAATTTCTTCATACTCCGTCCCAACAACACCAACAGAAACAGTCTCCCCTTCAAATTTGCGCTCCTCAGCAGATACTTGTAAAGATGCCGTTGAACCAAATAATACGCTACTTAATAACCCAACCAAAGTTAATTTCTTTAACCATTTGTTCATATCTATTTCTCCTTTTTTTTTATAACAAAATAAAACCCCCATCCGAAAAGGACGAGAGTTTACTTCGTGTTACCACCTTAATTTATTATTTCATCGCTGAAATAACCTTATTCAATACACGTTTTCATTGATATAACGTATACTGAAGCACGTTTAACGGATGCGTCCGTTCTTTCTTATTGCGTTAGCATTCAGAAAGACCACTCTGTGACCATTTCCAACTAATTTCCACTTACTCATTCCCACCATCTAAGAGCTCTCTTTATAGTTAAATTAGTTTACTTTTCACTTCAATGTGTTTATTTTAATGATATTATAATATAATCTCTTTTTATTTTTGTCAATTAGAACATAAATTTCATTACAAAAACTAATCTGTATCCTTTAATTCTTTTCCCAGACAGTTTTCAGTTCCTTTTTCACTCCTCAAGTTGTTGCAATCTTTACATCAGTAATAAGAGATCGTTTTATTAACATACTGACTCTTTCTACTCTTTTAATTGAGTCCAATTTCTTATTATATAGAATAGCATTTCAAGTAATAATAAAGGTAGCGACAATACAAAGACAAAAATCAAAAGAAAGAATAAATCAAAAATGTTCAAGTTTGTTATGACAATAACAGTGATAAATAGACCAATAATAATTATAAAGGGGTACGCTATTTTTAAAGCAAATGAATCTGAATCATTCATTAACTGAAACATCCATTTCTTTAAAATGAGATTAATTATTGTTCCAACGGGGGCTGACATTAAAATTAAGAGTAAGAAATAAGCAATGGCCTCTTGACCTGGAATCAACATCCATAAATAAATTAAGCTAACTTGACCAACCGCGGTTAACAATAAACGGAGCATTACACTCCATAATTTAGGCTGATGTATTAACAAATGATTCACGTCCTTATTAGATTAGATATTTATTACGTAGCATGCCCTTTACTAATTACATTTTCGCACATTTTCAGCTTTTATAAAAGAATTTGATCCATTATTTTCTGATTTACTTCTATTTAATCCAAGATTATTATAGAGTTCAACTAATCAAGTAAAGGAGTGCATTATAAAGTTATTTGAAAGCGAACAAATTAACGACACCATAATACGTATTATAATGCCTTACGTCTGTGCTTATGTTGTCAATGGGCGTGAAAGAGTCGTTTTGATTAATACTGGTTTTAGATATGGGGATTTGAGGCAAGATGTTGATAACTTACTTGATATGCCCTATGATGTCATCTGCACACAAGGTCATCTAGATCATACGGGAGGAAGTATACAATTTGATCAAGTTTACTTATCAGAAGGTGAATTCCAATTAGTAAATTATGGAATTTAAACCAAAGTTCGACATATGACTATGAACCGTGTCATGCGAAAGCAAGAACTATCTTTTACAACGGAGCACTTTATTGCTCAAAAAGAAATAAATTATCATTCTTATAAAGAATACGATGAGTTTAACTTATGGGAGTCACTATCATTCCCATACACTTACCAAGTCATACTTCAGGGATTATGGGGTTTCTTATGCCTGAACTTAAGACTGCAATTCTCGGTGACGCTTGTGCCAATCCAACAATTATGAATCAAGATTCAAGTGGAACCGTCGAATCATTCCGAGAAGGTTTAATTAATTTAAATCAACACCGTTCTGAATTCAATTCAGTTTTAACGCAGCATTCGAACTTTGGTGTGCCCTCTTTTGTAGTAGACCATAATTTATATTGGGCAGAGCAAATCTTATTAAACAAAGACGATCGTTTTAGAATTCGTTTAGGTGGTATAGAGTCTTTTGTCTCTCGAAATAAAAGGTTTTTCCACCAATAAAGCTACTCAGGTAACATTATCTATTGACTAAACAATATTCGAAATAAATAAAGCGTTACTTACCCCCTCATTAGGGTAAGTAACGCTTTATTATTGGGACAAATTAAATGTTGTCCATGGTTCTAATTGTGGTGGATTAGATTGAATTTTAATCAATTCTTGTAACGTAGGATGTGGAATTTCCATTTCATAAGCCGATAGGAATTATATGTCCAAATGTAGTTTTAAAATCATAGTTCTAAATAAGAATTATTGTTTAAAGGATTACGCGATAAAAGACTATAAATCCTGGTTTCTTTTGAATCATCAATCAACTCAATGTCGATTTTATTCAATTGACATTGATACTCAAATAATTCGAAACCATTTCGCATGAAGCGACTTTTATTCAAAGTGACAATCTTGCTGATTTCTTGCTGGTTAATCATTTTCAAGAGATTTAATAAGCTTTTTCGCTGATAATTAAGTTCGCCACCAACTTCTGAAAAGATCTCAAAAGTATAATCATGAGCTTGCATATATTCTTCAACAAGCTTAACTTGCGACCTTAATTCAGCCATTTGTGTCGAAGTGCTAACTCTACTATAACCAATAATAAGTTAACCATCGTTATTGATAGTCTCAGGTTGATAATCTTATAATTGCTCCGAGGAATAATAGCGAGTTCCTGCATTAGTTATATGATGGGGAATCAACTCACCATTTTGCTGCATCCGTCTTAAAATATAGGGAGTTATCCCTGTTTTTTTGCAAACTTTTCAATAGACAATAATTCTATATTTTAAATTCCCTTCTGTATATTTTATCAGAGAGGATTCATACTATAAATCGATTTTATATTATTTGATTTTTTCGTGTTCATATTAAAGCGCAACCTTTAATACAGTCTTTCTCTTGCGAGTAGACTTCTATATGTTTCCATATAGCGCAGACTATTTCTTCTACCACATGGGTAGCCACATTTTTCTTCCGCCATTTGCTTGCGGCTTTACTCTCCCTCAAGGAGATAGTCGTTGAACGTCCCTCATATTCATTCATGAACTTAGAGTTTTCGCTGCTAAACAACCATTTTAATTTATCCTTAGCGCTACTTATTTACATACTGTCCTATAATAAGTAGTTTTTATTTCAGCTTAGATTATCCTTATTATTTTTTCTGCTTTCGCACCTTGACGTTTATTTTTTAAAATTCCGCTTTGGTCATAAGGCTTTAGGTATTCTTAGCAATTAAAGTGGAGTACGCACCAATTACTTGATACGCAGGGTATTATAATTGAAATGTAGTCAATCTCACAATATTAATGTTACCCATAATGCAATTTGGCTGTGAGGCTTTATTCGATGATCTCCATATTTTTGATCACCATATAAAGGTGAGCCAATTGCTTGAAACTGTACCCGAATCTGATGTGATCGGCCAGTATGCAATTGAACTCGTACTAATGACATACCGTGCTGATAAGCTAGAACTTCATAACTTAAGTAAGCCTTTTTAGCCTGGTTATGATTTTTATCAACAGTGTAAACTTGATTCGTTTTACCATTCTTCCAGAGGTAATGTGTCAATGTCCCCTTCATCCTAGGTAACTTCCCCATTACTACGGCCAGATAATATCTTTTCAAGTCATGTTTTCTTAATGTATTAGATAATCTGGATCCCGCTTTTGATGTCTTGGCAAATACCATCGCACCCCCGACAGGTCTATCAAGCCGATGCACTAGTCCTAAGTAAACATTACCTGGCTTCTTATCTCTGACTTTTATAAATTACTTTAGATGATTGAGTACATCTAAATCTTTACTACTATCTTCTTGTACAGGAACATTAACCGGCTTCTCAATAACTAAAAGATGGTTATCTTCGTACAAAATTGGCACATTCATGATTCCCTCCTATAAATATAATGTATCTATCCTAACATGGAAAAATAAAAAGGCAATAGGATGCTGTTTAATTGTTATAACGTATTATTTTTATAATTGCTTATTTTAAACAAAATGAATCTATTGTGTATTAGCATTAGATATCCCCCTTGTATATAAAGCGATAATCCCTTTCATTAGTATGAATTAAATTCTGTGATATAATTTATACTATCAAAGAATTCGCTTATCATCTAATTATTCTCAATGAAAGAAGGAATGCATCATGGCAGAGAAAGAGACAAAAGCAAAAGTAATTGATCGTTATATTGTGCAAGCTGATATCGAAGGTTTTTCATATACTATGGATTATACTGAACGAATGCCTGAATTTACTAGTCAGGGTACTTCACCAACTGGACTATTATTAGTTTCTTTATCTGGGTGTCATTTGATGACAGCAGTATCATACTTGAATATGAAAAAGATAGAATTTTCACAATTAACTGCTCGTGTGGCAGGTGATTTTATTGATGAGAACAGAGAGTGGCGATTAGATGCATCTGTTGAACTTGTAACTGATGCTATATTGAATGAGGATCAATTAGCTGGGTTAGAACGTTTTATTCACCGCCATTGTAAAGTTTCAAGTATTTTAAGCAAAGGCAATAATATCAACTTAAATATTAAATTAGTATAAAAAATAGAAGTGGATAGAATACCTATCTCACTTCTGTTTTTTACTTTATAACTCTATCGTCTCACCAATTTCTGGAACATAACCCACCCCATTAGCTAATAATTTGGTAAATTGTGCCGGATCTTGTTCAATTAATGGGAAAGTATTATAGTGAATTGGTACAACTTTCTTTGCCTTTAACCATTTGGCTGCAACGGCTGCATCTTCTGGTCCCATCGTAAAATTATCACCAATTGGAATAAATGCTAAATCAATGTCATTGAACTCGCCAATTAATTTCATTTCTGAATATAAGGCTGTGTCACCAACGTGATAAAATGTTTGCTCATCAGCTGTTATCAAAATCCCAGTGGCTAAGCCAAGTGTAAAAGGTTTTCCATCTATTTCAATTGATGATCCATGAATAGCTGGTGTTAACTTAACCCGCCCAAAGTTAAAGTCATGAGCACCACCAGGTTGCATACCGTGTAAATTCTCTAAACCTAATGAATTTAAATAGCCAACAACTTCAACAGTGGATACAACCAATGCGCCAGTTCTTTTAGCGAGAGCCATAGTATCTCCAATGTGATCCGAATGTCCATGGGTCACTAAGATAACATCTGCTTCCACCGTATTCGCATCTAAATCAGTCAATCCATTCCCAGTAATAAAAGGATCAATTAATATTTTTGTGCCATCTTGTGTTTTTATACTAACCACAGCATGTCCGTGAAATTTTGCTTTCATAATAATTAGTACCTCCTCAAAAATAAGTCATGTAACCACTCCATACTATTTAGTTTAATGATTTCATAGAAACAATTCAATGAATACACTTGTTAGACATACTCATCTTCTCAAATTAAAATACTAAATTAACAAATTCCAGATTCACAAAAATAATCTGCAAGTCGAAATTATAATTGAGTATTCCAACTTTCAGATATGGCTTTTTATACAAATCAAAAATTTTCACCACAGAACATTTCATCAGATGCTACTACTATCTCAATATTTTTTAAGCACCTAACTTTTCAAAGAAAGCTAGAACTGGTTTAGATTGTCTAAAATTTAAGTAAGGTACAACTTTCATTTTTGTAAACTCCATAGTTAAAATACTATGCATCCTTATTTGTCTGGCTCTGCCCTCCTTACTATTAAAATAGTATCACTAATACAAGAAAAACATTCGAAATAGCGATTACACACATACATGAATGTACTAAAAAAGAGCATTAAAACTGAACATACTTGCAAACAAGTCAGTCTCAATGCTCGTTATGATTTATTAAGTAAAACCGATTAACTTATCTATGTGAGTTATTAAATATTTGCTTTCTTTAGAATATTTGCAATAAATGGTGCCTCTACTGTATCAACATTGGCAAAGCCATCAATATTCATGCGTTCAAAGTTTCCATTTACCCCTATAATATGTCCTGTAGGATCAACCATGGCATCAACACCGACTTCTTCTGCAAAGAACGTTGTATATTTGGAGATGATTTGGTCTTTAAATTTATTTTCATCCAATTCAACACTTAAATGATAGCCTGCTAAAGCTGTCGTATAACTACCCACCTTCGCGTATTCTGTTTCTTTAATGACTTCAGCATTTACTAAAGTTGAAACAAATTTTTCAAATGGATTTACCTTAAAGTCAATTTGTGTTCCTTGTTGAACACGGCCAAATTCTATTAAACCACTGCGGACAAAGCCAGCAAATGATGCGCCAATAGCTAGAATATACTTATCTTTGGCAAATGCTTCTAATTCGGCTTTGATGTCTTTAATTAGTAGTTCAATCGCTTGTCCATACTGTAGACGATTAGATAGTATTGAGCCATCAGGGAAAGCTAAGACATCATAGTCAGATAATTTACTTGCAAATTCTTTGACTGATTCTTTGTAACCTAATTCCTCTTTAATGATAAAGAAATCAACATTTTCAGTATATCGTTTAAATGATTCATACAAATCATATTCACCATGCACTCCCGTTATGACTGGGATTAACACTTTGGCATTCGATGCTATTTCTGGAATCTCTAATGCAGGTTTTACATCTTCAGAATTAGATACCAATACAATGTCTGAGAATACATCAGCTAACGGTTCTGCATAAAGACGAGCCAATTCTTCTAAAGAGTATGTTTGATCAAATTTTGCTTCATCACTGCTATTTGTTTGAGCAACTATGACCCCACCTTCAACTTCAACATCAGAAGCGACTTCTACTAAGAATCCTAAGGCAGATTTTTTATGTAAGTATTCTGCTTTCATTTCAAAACCGATCGCATTACCTAGAGCCATTTCAATCAGATTCATTTCAATCGTCTTATCGTCCATGGTTGAGATTGAACGAACTTTATTCTCGTTAATTAAGTTCGTAATCGTTTCAAAGGTAGCTTTAATTTCATCAGTATCTAGTAAATCATCTGCATTTAATCTAGCTTCTAATAAAACAATTTTTGAGTCCGTAGATTTTAATTCTCGCGAATTGACTTTTGTAAAGTCTGTTGTTGCAACGGCAAAGCTAATAAGTGATGGTGGGACTTCAATATCTTCGAAGGTACCACTCATACTGTCCTTACCGCCAATGGCAGCTAAACCTAATTGTTTCATTGATTTAAAGGCTCCAAGTAAGGCAGCGGTCGGTTTACCCCAACTATTCTCATTCACCATACTCTCAAAGAATTCTTGTAATGTTAAGCGAGTTTCTTGATAAGGAACACCTAAGGCCACAGCTTTAGCTACTGAATTAACAACGGCATAATAAGCACCGTGGTATGGTGAGAGCGTTGCTAGATCAGGTTTGAATGAAACTGTCATGACTGAAGCAGTTGAAGTATCTTGGCCTAAGACAGGTATTTTTGCAACCATTCCTTCTTGAGGAGTTATTTGCTTCTCCCCACCTAATGGTGCAAGAACTGAATTTTTCCCAATTGTAAAATCAAAGTTTTGTGATAATGCTTTTTGACTCGCATTTTCAATCGATTGTAACTGAATTAATACATGTCGTGAATCAGAAAAGAATTGACTTACATCAGAATAATTAATGATAGCATCAGCTGCTTTGGCTCCACCATTCGATTCTAAGAATGAACGTTTTATGCGGAAAACCTCTTCACCGTTATAACGCATCACCATATAAGATGAATCAGTCACTTCTGCCACAACTGTCGCTTCTAAGTCCTCAGCTTCTGATAGAGTAATAAATTTATCAACATCATCTTTAGAAACGACAACAGCCATTCGTTCTTGAGACTCTGATAAGGCGATTTCGCTAGGATCCATTCCTTCATATTTAGTCGGAACTTTATCTAATTCAATGGTCAAGCCATCAGCTAGTTCACCAATAGCTACTGATACACCCCCAGCACCAAAGTCATTCGATTTCTTAATTAAGCGCGTAGCTTCTGGATTACGGAATAAGCGAATAATCTTTCGTTCGATGGTCGGGCTCCCTTTTTGGACTTCTGCCCCTTGTAGTTCGATTGATTTCTCAGTTTGAACCATTGAAGATCCAACTGCTGCACCTAATCCGTCACGTCCAGTACGTCCACCAAGTAAAATAATTAAATCCGTAGGTTCTGGTTTGATACGTACAACGTTATCAACTGGAGCAGCAGCAACTAAGGCACCTAATTCCATTCTCTTAGCTTCAAAGCCGTCATGGTAATATTCGCGCACGTAACCAGCACTTTGTCCGATTTGGTTACTGTAGTCACTATATCCCATAGCAGCACGTTGTGAGATGATACGTTGTGGTAATTTACCATCTCGTGTTGATTCATGTGACGCATTCGGGTTTTTAGCTCCAGTAATTCGCATCGCTTGATGAACGTAACTACGACCTGAAAGCGGATCACGAATCCCCCCACCAATACATGTAGCCGCCCCTCCGAAAGGTTCAATCTCAGTTGGGTGATTGTGAGTTTCATTTTTAAAGTAGAGTAAATAATCTTCTTCAACACCCTCAACATCCACTTTAATGCGAATACAACAAGCATTCACTTCATCAGATTCATCTAAGTTATCTAACAGACCTAATTGTTTTGCATGTTTTGCATTAATCGTTGCAAGATCCATTAATGTAACTGGCTTAACTTTAGGACGATTAGCATAGACTGAATCACGCACGTCATTATACTCTGCGATAGTAGCTTCAATGGCTTCTTGGTATTTACCTTCAGTCACGGATATGTCTGTCAATTCAGTTAAAAATGTCGTATGGCGACAGTGATCTGACCAGTATGTATCGATGACTTTTAATTGGAAGACAGTTGGATTAACTGCTTCTGATTGAAAATAAGCTTGAACGACTTCAATATCAGCAAGGTCCATTGAATAATCTTTAATTAACTCTTGTAAGCCAGCCGTATCTAAATCATTAAAACCTTCTATTTCTTGTAAATCTAAGCCTTGGCTGACTCCCATATCATAATTTAAAGCATTAAAAGAAACGAGTTCAGTTTCTGTTTCATTAATATAATATGTTTTGAAAGTTTTTACTTCGACTTCAGTTAAACCTTTTAAATCAATAATTCTTGAATGATGTAAAGAAAGATCATGTCCTTTAATATTTTGTATAATACGGTTAGTCATCTCTTCGACCTCATCATATTGCCCCAATACTTGGCGATAACGAAAAGCAGTGGAAGTGTTAAATGACTCTAAGTTTTCGTAAATAATACCTTGTTCAAATAAAGGCTCGACTAAAGTTAATTCACTTTCATCCGAAGTTTCAAAAACGTCATATTGCTTTACTGCTTGCAAGTTTGTTAATTTCAAGAAATGATGCGCTTCTTTTAATAAGAATGAAGAATCTTGCGCTGGTACTACTATAAATTTGCTCATTAAATTGTCCTTTCCTTATAAATCATTAAAATATTGTGCTAATTCAATAGGATCAACAAGTTGCCCTTCCTTGTAAACACGCATATTGCCTCCAGAAATTTCATCGATAAGAATAATATTATCTGGATGATTAACATAACCGAACTCTAATTTTATATCGTATAAATCAAACCCATGTTCAGCTAGTTTTTTCTGGATGATCTGTGCTATTTGAATATTTAAATCAATTAATATCTCATATTGTTTATTAGTTAATATATTTAAGGTAATTAGCCCATCTTTAGTTACTAATGGATCTTGTCTTTTATCGTCTTTTAACGTAAGTTCGACATAATTATTTAGTTTTGCTCCATCTTCAATATATTCTCCGTAACGTCGAATAAAAGAACCTGTTGCCTTAAATCGAGTAATGACTTCTAGCCCTTTACCGAATACACTTGCAGACTTCACTGTCATCGTATTTTCATTAAGATTTGAATCAATAAAATGAGTAGGAATACCAGTCTGGTTAAGTAATTGAAAGAAAAATGTTGTTAATCTTAAATTTAAATTCCCCATACCTTCAATAGATAAACCAATTTGATTCGCACCGGGATCAAACTTACCGTCTGTCCCCGTCACATCATCTTTAAACTTTAGAATCATCGACTGATTCAATCCTTGATAAATATCTTTAGTTTTCCCTTGATAGAGTAATTCCATGTCTATCCCCTTTTCTTTATCAGAATAAGTCTTGCCATGCCTTTAGGCTTGTTGATTGATAGAGTATCTTTTCTAACTGATTATAGTCAGGTTTTGTAAGTGTAAAGTGCCCCATCTTGCGTTGTTTTTTAGCTTCCCCTTTGTCATATATGTGATAAATCGCTTCGGAATATTGTTGACTAACTTTTTCAACATAAGGTAAATGTTGACCTAAAATATTAATCATTAATCCTGGTTCAAACAAGCGAATATTAATCAGTGAACGACCTGTTATTCCAAGAATATGTTGATCAAATTGAGATACGTTAGTCGCTTCGATTGTATAATGCCCAGTATTATGAGGTCTGGGAGCAATTTCGTTAACAAATACTTCTTCATCCTCAGTAATAAAGAATTCAATCCCACATACACCAATAAGCTTCCCTGCTTTAGCAATCTTCTCAGCAATGTCATATATTTGATCAGTCAAGTCTTCAGAGTAATTCGCTCCAACAATACTGGAGTATAAGACACCATTGATATGTTGATTTTGACTTATTGGAAATATTTCAATATTGCCATATAAATCTTGAGAAACGATGACCGACACTTCATATTTAAAGTCACAAAATGCCTCTAAAATTAAAGTTTGCTCTTTTAACAAGGCTTCAATATCTGATTGCTTCGCTTCTAAATCTGATTTGTCAGTTAAGAAAACTTGTCCTTTACCGTCGTAACCAAAACGCGTTGTTTTTATAATCGCTGGTAAATTGATTGTTTTGATCGCCTCTGTTAAATCCGTCCAACTATTCACTTCAGCAAAGTCAGTCGTAGGTATGCCTTGTTGATTCAGCCAATTCTTTTCTTTAATTCGATCTTGTGAGTTCAGTAATAAGTTTGTCCCTTGTGGTAAATAACTTTCACTTTCCAGTTCTTTAAGTAAGTCACCATCGATATTTTCAAACTCATAAGTGACTACATCAACGCTTTGAACAAATTTCAATAAAGCTTCCCTGTCCGTAAAATCCGCTACTGTTGTTGAATGAGCAACAGCAAAGCCGCAAGAAGTTGGGTTAGGATCATACATCGCTACTTTATAGCCCATCTTTTGGGCAGATTGAGCTAACATCTTTCCAAGTTGTCCAGCACCTATAATACCAATCATTGCGCCCGGTTGAATTACCTTAGTCATTCAATTCACCATTACTCTCCAGAGCAGCTTGTCGTTGATTCACTTGAAATTCTTTTAAAGAATTCTCAATTATTTTGTCAGTCACAGCAAGAATTCTTGCTGCCATTAATCCAGCATTTTTGGCTCCTGCTGGTCCGATTGCCATCGTTGCGACTGGTACACCAGCTGGCATTTGGACGATTGAAAGGAGTGAATCCATCCCACTTAGTGCGCTTGATTTTATAGGTATACCAATAACGGGCAATGTAGTACTTGAAGCAATCATACCTGGTAAGTGAGCAGCTCCCCCAGCACCTGCGATGATCACCTTATAACCATTGCTCTTAGCATTTTCTGCAAAAGAAATCATCTCCGTAGGCATACGATGAGCCGAGATTACCTTTGTATCGTAAGTTAAATTTAGTGTATCTAAAAATTGACAACAATGTTGCATTTGTTCCCAATCAGAAATACTGCCCATGACTACAGCAATATCTGTTTGTTCTGTCATGCTTTACGCCTCCTTATTTCGATGTAAACCAATGTCTGTTCGGTAGAATGTATCTTGAATATCAAATTGTTTCATATCGTTATAAACTTTTTCCCTAGCTTCCTCAATAGTATCGCCACTAGAAGTAACCATTAAGATTCGCCCGCCACTTGATTGGAGTCCTTTCTCAGGCCTTCTATCTACTCCTGCAAAGTAAACATTGTCTTCAATTGTCTTTGGAATATTTAAAGGAATATTTGCTTTTGGCAGACTTGGATAGCCTTCGGCTGCAAGTACAACTCCTAGATTAAATTGCTTTTTAAAACGAATATCTATCGGTGATTGTTCTAAATAAGCTTGAGCAACTTCATAGAAGTCATTCTCTAACAACGTAAGTAAAACTTGAGTCTCTGGATCTCCCAAGCGAGTATTAAATTCAATCACTTTTGGCCCCTCACTCGTCCAGATAATTCCAGTATAAAGAATACCAGTGAACGGTGTTTCGTTCTCGATCATTTGATTGGCAATGGGATGAACAATCTCCGTCAACACACGGTGTTCTGCTTCTTCATCAAACCAAGGAACTGGAGCGAAAGAACCCATGCCTCCCGTATTCAATCCTAAATCATTATCAAACGCACGCTTATAATCACACGCCGTACCAAGCGATATAATATGATCTCCATTAACTAAACTAAAGTGAGAAAATTCTGTTCCAGTTAAGAATTCTTCAATGAGCACTTCTTTATTATTCTTATCCATCATCAACTCGAGGGAACTCACAGCTTCCTCCATCGTTTCTGGAATAACGACACCTTTACCACTCATTAGGCCATCTGCTTTGATAACAAATGGTAACCCTAAGGCTTCTGCATATTCAATCGCTTCTAGACATTCTCCGGCTTTAAAGAAACGATGTTTAGCAGTATTAACTTTTGCAAGTGACATTATATCTTTAGCGAAATTTTTTGAGTTTTCTAATCGTGCAGCTGCTTTTGTTGGCCCTATGATAGGTAAATTGAGACTTATAAAATAATCAACAATGCCCAACTCCAAAGGTTGTTCGGGACCAACAAATGTCAGGTCAATCGCTGAACTTTCTACAAACTCCGCTAAACGTTCGATTTCTGTTACCGGGATATTCACACACTCTATATTATGATTAGTCAAAACCATACCTGGATTACCCGGCGCAACATATACTTGCTGAACTTGAGGACTACGGGCAAAAGCAAGTGCTAAGGCATGCTCACGTCCGCCCGATCCAATAATTAAGATATCTTTCATTGGGTTCTCTCCTAATTAATATATTTTAGTGTCTGAAATGGCGGTAACCAGTCATAACCATAGCAACGTCATTGTCATCGCAAACTTGAACAGAGTCTTGATCATATTTCGACCCACCTGGTTGAGCAATAGCCGTAATACCTCGTCGATGTGCTAATTCGGCAGTATCTGACATTGGTAAAAAAGCATCACTCGACATTACATAAGTTTGTCTTAGGAATTCATCTTTTTCTTCTGCTTGTTTTAGAGCAATTTCAGCGGAACCGACACGGTTCATCTGCCCTGCTCCAATTCCTAAGGTCATATAATCATTTGTCACTACTATTGCATTACTTTTAACATGTTTAACAATTTTCATACCAAAGTTCATCGCTTTTAGTTCTTCAAGTGTCGGTTGTCGTTTTGTCGAGACATCCCAAGCATTTGGAATGTCTGATAAAGAATCTTTTATCAGTTCGTTGGATTGATCCACTGCTTGAACTAATAATCCACCTGAAACTGAAACATATTCTTCTTGATCCTTATTTGACTCTTCATCAAAATCGATGGTTAAAAGACGTAAATTTTTCTTTTTAGTTAATCTTTCTAATGCTTCTGAACTAAAACTTGGAGCAACTATAATTTCTAAGAATATCTTCCCTAAAGCGTTTGCTAATTCTAGTGATACTTCTCGATTCACGACTACAATTCCACCATAAATTGAAACTGGGTCCGCTTGTTGGCAACGTTCAAAAGCTTCTTCAATTGTATCGGCTATTGCCACACCACAAGGATTCATATGTTTGACTGCTACGGCAACCGGTTCTGTAAACTCTTTTGCAATCTTAATCGCTGCATCTGCATCTTTTAAATTATTGTAAGATAATTCTTTTCCATTCAATTGAACGGCTGCTGCAATGGATGATTTTGGAGCATTGAGTTCTTTATAGAAAGTAGCCGATTGATGGCTATTCTCCCCGTAACGTAAAGATTGTTTTTCTGAGTATGTTAAAGTCTTGTGGGTCCAGTGGTTAACTTCAAAGTTTTGTTCTTTCTTATTAAACTGTTCTAAATAATCTGCAATTAAAGCATCGTAATGGGAGGTCAATTGAAACACTTTACCAGCTAAGTACTGTCTAAATTCATAAGTACTTTCATTATTATCTGTAAGTTGCTGAATTAACGTTGAGTAATCTGCAGGATCAGTAACAACAGTTACGGATTGATAGTTCTTTGCTGCACTACGAAGCATTGATGGCCCACCGATATCGATATTTTCAATGGCATCTGCCAATGTAACATCATGTTTTGTAATTGTTTCTTTGAAAGGATATAAATTAACAATGACATAATCAATCATTGAAATACCATAATCCGTCATCGCTTGTTTATGCTCATTATTATCACGTAATCCTAATAAGCCGCCGTGAATTTTTGGATGTAACGTTTTTACTCGTCCATCCATCATTTCTGGAAATTTTGTATAATCTTCCACAGCAGTGACCGGAATACCCGCTTCTTCAATTGTCTTAAATGTTCCTCCGGTTGATAATAATTCAATTCCATTATTCACAAGCGTTTGGGCTACCTCTATAATTCCAGTCTTATCTGATACGCTTAGTAGTGCATATTTTGTCATTTTACATTGTTTCCTTTCTCATTGAATTCTTTTGCCAATTGTTGAATCACTTTCGGATATAGAGAGTGTTCAATTTGATGAATGTTATTTTCTAATTCTTCTAATGTCCATTCTGGCTGAATTTGAAGTCTTTTCTGAGCGATTATTTCTCCTGTATCAATCCCTGCATCAACATAATGGACTGTGACTCCACTCTCTTTTACACCAGCATTATATGCGTCTTGTATGCCTTTACGACCAGGGAACGCCGGTAAGAGTGATGGATGGATATTAATAATTTTTTTCGGATAGTGATTGAGTATGTCCGCTCCAATAATTCGCATAAAGCCAGCTAGAATGATTAAATCAACTTGATGAGCCTCTAAATATTTAATAATTTCAAGCTCCCATGCTTGGCGACTTTGGCAGTCTTTGGGACTTAAGATTAAAGTATCAATCCCTACATCCTTTGCCCGTTTAACCACATAAGCTTTAGGATTGTCACAGACTAAACAATTAATATTTCCCGCTATCTCTCCTGCTTTGACTGCATCAATGATGGCTTGTACATTTGTTCCATTTCCTGAAGCGAATAGTGCTAGATTCATAGTCAAGTACTACTCCTTATCTATATTTAGACGAACAGTTTCGCCCTCATTCTTTTGATCCTCGATGCGTCCAATAACCATACTTTCATTGATACTTGAGAGAATTGTTTCTACTTTTGTTTCTTCAACTGCTAAGACCATCCCGATACCCATGTTAAAAACGTTAAACATTTCCTCAAGGTCTAATTCTCCAAATTTCTGTAATTCATTAAATATAGTTGGGATTGTCCACGTATGAACATCTACCACTGCCGTCAAACTCTTTGAGAACATGCGCGGTAGATTCTCAAAGAAGCCACCGCCGGTAATATGCGCTATACCATTAATACTTTGTGAATCGACAAACGGCATGACTTCTTTGACATATATCTTAGTCGGGGTTAACAAATGATCAATCAATGTATGTCCATCTGATAGTTGATCTTCAAAGTTCATTTCATGGTCTTTGAAGAATATTTTGCGTACTAATGAATAACCATTTGAGTGAATGCCTGAACTCGGTAAACCAATGAGCACATCCCCAGCCTTAACTTTAGAACCGTCTAGAATATTTGCTTCATCAGCAACTCCGACACAGAATCCCGCTAAATCAAACTCACCATTTGCATATAAATCAGGCATCTCAGCTGTTTCGCCCCCAACAAGTGCAGCATTGGCTTGAACACAACCTTCCGCTACACCTGAAACGATTTGTTCAATATCTTCTGGAACTGTACTGCCTACAGCAAGATAATCTAAAAAGAATAAAGGCTGAGCACCTTGGGCTAAGGTATCATTGACACACATGGCCACTGCATCGATACCGATGGTGTTTAATTTACCTGACTGTTGAGCAAGTAATATTTTTGTCCCAACACCATCCGTACCACTAACTAATACTGGATTTTTGTATTGCTTCGTGTCCAACTTAAACAATGCTCCAAAACTTCCTAATTGGTTCATAACTTCTGGACGCATTGTTCTGTTAACGTGCTTTTTCATTCGTTCAACTGCATCGTATCCTTTTTCAATATCGACACCTGATTGTTGATATGCATTACTCATCACTAAATTCTCCTTTTATAATTTTCTTTTGTAATGGGGTTAAACTTTCTTGAAATTCATTCTGATAATCTCCTATATCTGAAGGGTATTGACCGGTATAGGCGTCTAAACTAACTCCCTGATCCGGGATATTCTTATCAAAATTAATACTATCAACTAAGCCTTTAACTGACAGGTAGCCAAGTGAATCACTACCAAACAATTCATTTAACTCTTTAATTGTGTAGTTCGCAGCAATTAATTCCTCTGTATGTGTTGTATTAATGCCGTAATAGTTTGGGAATCGAATAGGCGGACTGGCAATTCTTAAATGAACTTCTTTCGCTCCAGCCCCTTTAAGTAACTCAACTAAGTGGCGCACTGTCGTCCCCCGCACTATCGAGTCATCAACAAGGACAATTGATTTATTACGTATTAGACTTTCAACAACAGAAAGTTTATACCGAACTCCTTGTTCCCGTAATTCTTGATTGGGTTGGATAAATGTTCTACCAATATATTGATGTTTAATTAATCCGATCTCATAAGGCAAACTATGTTCTTCGGCGTAACCACTTGCAGAAGAAAGTGATGAGTTAGGTACGCCAATCACTAAATCTGCCCCGTGTGTTGGCCGTTCTTTAGCTAAACGGCGCCCCATCTCTTTTCGTGCAGTATGAACATTAATTCCTGAAATATCAGAATCAGGTCGTGAAAAATATATAAATTCCATTGGTTCAAGTGTTGCTTTCTGTGAGTTAGTGTAGTTTGTGATATGATAACCTTCATCATTTATAACTACATATTGCCCAGCCTGCACTTCTGTGACGTATTTTGCCCCAACACTTGATAACACACATGTTTCGCTAGCTAAGATATAAGCACCATTAGAAAACTGTCCGATGACTAGTGGTCTAAATCCATGTTTATCCACGGCTCCATACAACGCATCATCCGTTAATAAACAAAAATTAAACCCACCATTTAATTGTTCGATGGATGATTGAAAAGCATCTGTAAAATTATTCTTCTTTGAACGTCGAATCAAATGAATTAAAATTTCAGCCGCAGAGTTTGTGGAAAATACGGCCCCCTCGTCCTCTAATTGTTGACGTAAAGACAAGGCTTCAGTTAAATTTCCATTATGAGTGATGGCTATCGATTGATTATTGAAGTGAAATAATAACGGTTGAATATTCGAATCATCTGCCTGATCGCTAACAGTGGCAGAACGAACCTGACCAATGGCGCTGTTCCCTACTAACTTCTCTAATTTATCTTCTGTATCAAAAATATGTGAAATTAATCCTCGACCGCGAAAACTCGTAAAAGTGTTCTCATCTTTTGTTACTATCCCAGCACTCGTTTGCCCCCGGTGTTGTAAAGCATGAAGTCCAAAATAGGTGATTTTATTAGCTAAGGGATGATTCCAAATACCAAATAATCCACCAGACTCTACGACACTATCGATGCCTCGGAAATTCGCTCCTACTGAGCTCATTCCTTCAATCGTTCTCATCAAGCATTCCACTCCCATTCGTATATTTATATAAAAAACTTTTTTTGTCATATTTAAGTTACACCTTATAAAAATTTGAAACAATCTTTATGAGAACAATTCAGAAGCTTTATAGTCGAACGTTCGGCTTAAAATAACATTTAAATTTACATAAGACTTGTAAAGTTATTCTTAAGGGTTTTTATCTAACAGTTGAATTTTTACGAATAACATATATATTTATAAAAAAAGGAGCAGCAAATTAGCTACTCCAATGTAAATTTATTTAATTTATCCCATTCCTCACGTAAAATCCCCATACGAATTGAGTCATAAAAATAATCATTATATAGTCTTACTTTACGTATTCGCGCTTCCATCTGCATGCCTAAATTCTCAGCAACTTTGATCATCGGTTCATTTCCAGACCAAGTCGTCAACCCCACACGAACTAAGGGTAATGTATTAAATAAATGACTAATCCAAAGAGATAATGCACGCCTACCAATATGTTGTCCTCTATTGGATGCATCATAAATCACAATACCAGTTTCTAACCAAAGCGATGGTTCGTGCTCCCAATAATAGGAGACAGTTCCAATCAACTTTCCTTTATATTCAATTGCCCATCGATCAACTTGATCAACCCATTGATTAGAATCCTTTAGAAAATTCTCATATGACTTTGATGCATGTGGGTAGTAAGGCGCATCCCATTGTTTCCATTCTGGATTATCTTCCTTGAATATAAATTCCCACAATTGATTTAAATCTTGTTCTTTCAACGTGCGGATAATCAATTCGTTATCTTTATACATAAATTTGACTCCTCTAAACTTGTAATTTTTCTCCATATTTTTATTGTACTATATCAACATAGAAAGCGGTATATATAAGCAAAAACCCAGGCAATTTACCTGGTTATCTTTTCGTATTAGAAAGCAATTAATTTTTTTGTACTGGAATTACCAATAGCAGTGTTCCGTATAAGGATTCAGTCGATTGTTCGATTTACTATTTTTTAATTCATGCATAAAACTTGTTTTTTAAATTTGAGGTGTTTGCAATTCAAAAATAACAAAAAAAGCAGAAATCTATTTAGATTTCTGCTCATTGATGAATTAAATTAATACATTTAATGTGCCATTTGTTTTATGAAAGAAGAGAGATATCTCTCTACAACAAATGTACCTATTAAAGCTACGATAATGTTAGATATCGCAACACTGATGACACTTACCCAAAACGGTGCGCCCACTGCATAATGCAAGGTCGCCCCAACCACGATGCCACACCATATTCCATAAGCTATACTTTTAATGTAAGCGGATTTGAATAATCGGTTAAACACATAAAGAGTCACGGATTGAATTAGAAAACCCGATAATATATCAATTGGCCCTAACGGACTAAAAATATTACTGATCATCACACCAAAAAGTATTCCTGGTGCTAATTTAGGTTGATAAAATGGAACTGGTACTAATAATGTTGACACTCTAAACTGAAATATCCCACTAGAGATAGGGTTAATTAAAGTCAAGGCCACGTATAATGATGCTAACAACGCATTATTAACTAATTTTTTTGTTTTTATACTTTGCATTTTATGCTACCTCCAGTCCATTCGCTTCAAAAGCTTTTTTGCGGTCAATACACGTACCACAAACTCCACAAGCAGGGTCAGTCCCTTTGTAACAGCTGTAAGTTAGCTCATAAGGTACCTCCAATTCAATCCCTGTGGCTACAATATCTTTTTTTAACCTAGTCATGAAGGGAGCTTTTATTGATACAGAATTATTTGTACCAAGCTGAATCGCTTGATTCATTGTTTGAATAAATTCAGGCGAACAGTCAGGATAAACTGTTCCTGACTCGTCTTGATGTGCACCGAAGTAAATTTCATCAGCTCGATACTGTTTAGCCAATGAAGCTAATATTGCTAAAAAGACACCATTTCGAAACTCTACTTCTGTATTAAGTTCATTTGATTCTCCATATGCTCCCTCAGCAATTGGGATATCGTTATTTAAACTCAAGGCAGATTGACTATCTGAAAAAATTGAACTTAAATCCATAATTTTATGTCTGACTTGATAATATTCACTGACTTTTTGAGCGGCTAGTAATTCCATTTGTTCATGTTGTTGATTATACGTAAAAGTAATTGCTAATATATCTGGATCGGTTGCTTTAGCAAGAGCTAAGGCCGTAGAGCTATCAACTCCACCACTTAATAAAACTAATTTCATCATTATACCCCCTTTAACCTAACGGTTATCCACTTTCTCAGGATATAAATCATGATTTTTAAGTCGTTCCCAAGCCATATCTTCCCACTTTGTTCCGGGTTGACCATAATTACAATATGGATCGATCGAGATTCCACCACGAGGTGTGAATTTACCCCATACTTCAATATATTTTGGTTCCATCAGCTTAATGAGGTCTTTCATAATGATATTCATACAATCTTCATGAAAGTCACCATGATTACGGAAACTGAATAAGTAAAGTTTTAATGACTTACTTTCAACCATTTTCTCCCCTGGAACATAGCTAATGTAAATAGTCGCAAAATCTGGTTGCCCTGTCATTGGACATAAAGACGTAAACTCGGGACAATTAAATTTAACAAAATAATCATTATCCAAATGCTTATTTGGAAACGATTCTAAAATTTCTGGCGCATAATTATCCAAATATTTAGTTCCTTGATTCCCCAACAAACTCACATTACCCATGTCTTCATTACTTCTACCTTGCATTTTTTCTCTCCTTTTCGGCAAATTGAAAGCAACAAAAATAGAGATGTCTATATAACATCTCTAGAGTTTTAACTTAAAATTAGCCCTAGTTTTGTTTAATGACAGGATGGTTACGAACTGTCATATTTAATTATACTTTATTATAACTGAATAAGGTTACAATGCAAAGGCTTAATCTACTTGTCTTAAAACATGCTGGACTCTTTCAATAAATCGCCGAGTAAAAAGTTCACTATCTACATCTAAACACACTGTCATAGACTTATATGGTCGATTTAATAAGTCTAGATTTCCAATGGTTCTTCCCTTCGCATCACCTTCAGTTTCTACTTTAAGATTAATTTTTGTTGTTTGAGTAACAATTGAAGGGTTCAGTGCGACTTCCACTGCTAAAGGATCATGCATAGCGCCACCAATCTCAGCATTATCAAATTCATTAGTATAGTAGTAATTAGCCATTTCAACCATAGCCTCGCTTGCTTTTGTACCTATTGGATGCCAAGACGAGATATCTGTCCCTTTAATCATTGTCTTGAGTGTTACATCCAGACCAACTAATGTCATTGGAATATCACTAGCGAAGACATATTGAGCAGATTTAGAATCTCTATGAATATTTGCTTCGGCATATGGTGAAACATTCCCAGGTACTGTTAGTGCACTCCCCATACTTACAATTTTACCAATCTTTTCAATGGCTTCTTTATCTTTTTTAATTGCATCAGCTAAATTGTTCATAGGTCCAGCCGTATATAATATTAACTCTTCCCCAAATGTATTTGCAGATTCAATGATGAAATCCACTGCACTTTGTTTACTAGGTTGTCTTTTCGGTTCACCTAATTCAACGTTTCCGATACCATTCTCTCCATGGATATGTAATAGATGTGGTTGAGGTTCATAGCTCGTCTCACCCCAAGGCGAACTCGCACCTTCAAAAACTGGAATATGACTATGACCTAGTAAATCAAGTAAGTTTATTGTATTCTTTGTTGCGTTTTCTAAAGTGACATTACCAAAACTTGTAGTGACGCCAATAAGTTCTACTTTATCAAAACTAAGTGCATACGCTAAAGCTAAAGCATCATCCACACCCGTGTCTAAATCCATAATCATCTTCATTGTCATCTCATTCACCTCCACCGTCATTTATTATTATCTTATCTAAAGTATAGTTGACTCATCTAATGATAGCTAGTTATCGTTACGTTTAAACACTCCTCAAAATAAAATGATCGCATTCATAATTATTTCAAAATTCAAAAACAGCTCCTACTTGAGAGCAAGAGCTGTACACTTAGTCTATTTTTATAACATCATTCACTAATCCATGTGTGATTAAAATTTCACTGTCTTTTGTAATAACAACCGCTTCTACATCTTGTATTTGATTTATTTGTTTTATAATATCATGCGCTTCGGCTTTATAATACATCGTTGTATAGAGTTCCCCTGTTAAAGATTCTTTAGAGACTATTGTTAAACTTGCGATATTATTTTTGACTGGATAACCTGTCTTACTATCAAATATATGATGATATTCTTCGCCATTATAGACAAATGTTCGCTCATAAATACCAGAAGTAACAACCGATTTATCTTTAACCTTCAATAATCCAACTAAATTATTCCTTGTCATGAAAGGATTTTGAACCCCAACTCGCCATAACGTGTCTGGATTTGTTGGATGACTTCCCAGTAATAGGACATTACCGCCTAAGTCAATGATCCCCTTTTTAACGCCTGCTTTTTTCAAGAAGTGTTTGATTTGATCAGCAAAAAAGCCTTTAGCTAATGCACCTAAGTCAATTTCCATCCCTTTTCTTTCTAAATAAACACTTTGTTTCTCGTCATTTAACTGAATCAAATTAGGGTCAATGAGTGTTAAGCGTTCGTCTATCTCGGCTTGAGTTGGAACTTTTGCATCAGAAAAACCTATCTTCCATAGTTTGATTAAGGGGCCAATCGCAATATTTAATGTATTCGATAAATCTACACTATAGACTTTGCCTATCTTAATGAGTTCAAATATATCAGGGTCAACAGCAACAGCTTTGATACCAGCAAATTGATTGACCTTCATCAATAAACTGTTCGCATCATTCGCGCTAAAACGATTTTCGTAATCTAACAATCGTTTTTTAGCTTCGTTTAACAAATAGTGCGAAAATTCATGTTCGATTTGTAAATTAATCGTCGTACCCATTGCTTTAAAAGTAATACTTTCCATATTTAAAACCCCTTAAATCATTATTTAGCCAAAAAAGTTCGAAGATTTACCTCCGAACTTTTACTAAATTATATCATATTAATGTGAAGATGCACCTGATACTGTATCCACTTCTGGTTCTGCTGCATTGCTTTGTGATGCACCTGAAACTGTGTCAGCTTGTTTATTATCGCTTTGTGAAGCGCCTGATACTGTATCTTTTCCTCCAACTAATTCTTGACCAGTTTGTTGTAAGTACCAATCAACTGTTGGTTTAATATCCATAATATATTCATTAATTCCCATGTAATTGCCTTCATCATCACGAATTGCTTGATAGTTGTGAACCACAAATTTATCTGGCCCATGTGTTGGTACGTGAACACGGACAATATCTTGTTTTCCTGAACGTAATTGTGAGATAACCCATTTCACATTTTTGTGTGTACGGTCTGGGTGACATGCACCAAGAGGGTTTCCTGGTTGTTCTGGATAACGTTTGGCGAACATTTCTTCTGAAGGTAGAACGCTGTTATAGTATAAGAATTGGTTGTTACTATCAGCAAACGTTAATTCCATTGGCATTGATCTTAAGAATTGATCAATTTGGTTCACTGTTAGGATACCTCTATTAAGTTTGACATAGTCATTTCCTGTCGCTGGGTTTACTTTTTCAGCTGCTTGTTCTACCCAGTCTGGAGCCGTCATCTCTACACCTTCAATTGTTGTGTCAATCTTTCCATTAGCAAATAAATCTTCCTCGATTGGTTTTACCACTTCAGTTGCTCCCCCTTTACCTTCTAATTCTGAAACGACTTTAATAAATCGGATGAATTTTTCTAAGCAAGATGCTAAGAAGTTTATTGTTCCTTGGTCTTTTAAATTATTCTCTTCGTCAAATGCTTCTTTCACATTCCCTAATAAGAACTCATTCCCCGGTAGTACAATCGCATTGACACCTGGTGAGTCTAAGATTTGTCTTAATGAAAGTTGAGCACGTGAAGATCCTTGTGAGAAGTACGATGCACCGACAATCATGACAGGTTTATTTTCGAATGGATGAATTTTAAATGATAGCCACTCAATTAAGCTTTTTAGAGCTGCTGGAATAGTATGATTATGTTCTGGCGTTGCGATAATCACACCATCAGACGCTTCAATTCTTTTAGCAATATCTTGAATGACGGGTGATTGAGTTTGGTCATCACTTTGGTTAAATAATGGCACTTGATCAATCTCAACAATATCTAAATCAATTAATTTGTTAAAATGTTTTTGGATAAACTGTAATAATAAACGGTTATACGATTCAACAGCATTTGATCCAACGATTCCTACTAATTTCATATTATCTTATCTCCTTTATTAATCTTCCCAAGTATAGTCATCTGCTTCTCTAACATTAACAGCATGTGCTTCCATTAATTGCCCAGTAATCTCAACGAAAGTTAAGAAATCTGAGAATAAGCCCTCAAGTAATTCAATTTTTTCTTTTGAAATTAATTGCCCTTGTTCATCAAATGCTTGTAATGAATGATCTAATAAGTATTCTGAACTTGGCATAATTCTAGCTTTTAATTCAGGTGAATCCAGAATTTGACGGGCATGCATTTGAGCACGTGATGAGCCTAATGTTCCATATGATGCACCTACAACCATAACAGGCTTATCTACGAATGGATGCGTTTTAAATGATAACCAACTTAAAGCATTCATTAATGCCGCAGGTACCGAATGATCATATTCAGGTGTACTAATGATTACTCCATCAGCTTGTTCAACTTTATCTGATAACTCTTTAACACTCTCTGGTAATTCAATACTTTTATCTTTGACAAACATTGGTAATTCTTTAATCTCAACTAATTCAATATCGACTTTATCAGAAAAATGTGTTTCCATATATTGTAGTAACTTACGGTTAGTTGAATTATTTGAGTTAGTCCCAACAATTCCTAATAATTTCTTCATTTAAATATCCCCTCTTATTTAATATTCATTTTTTATATATTTTTCCATTGCATCAAGTTCTCTTAAGGCAATTTTATTTCGATTAATTTTTGAATAGGCCCGGGCGTCATAAATTAAAGCTAAAATTGTATCTTTAGATTCTTTTATGGTAATTGCATTTTTTGCTAACTGGATTGCCGCCCTTGCTAGATAATATGTCACATGGTTATCTGAGCAAATAGAAACGGCATGTTCAGCTAAAGCATTACTAATATCTATCTCATCAATATGTGCATAAAACTTACTGCATTCAAAGACGATGTGTAACACACGCCAAACTTCTTCCATATGATGAGTCGGAAAATCATAAATTCGATTTAAGACTTTCGCAAAGTAAAACTCTGCTTTTTCTAACTCGCCTATTTGCTTAAAGATAATACCACTGCCTGTATAAGCGAGTAATTTATATAGTTCATACTCGTTGATAAGATTATCAAGTAATATCTGATCCAACTCATACAACGTATCAATAGTTGAATGCTTATTATAAATCATCACAAATGCCTTTAAATAATGATATCGCATTGTTAATTCTGAGTTATCAATCAGGTTTAAATCGATCTTTTCCAGCAAATTCCCCGCTTTCTCATACTCACTTAAGATGAGTGAGAATTCGGCTTCTTCCATTAACTCTTTTAACTTAGAATATTTTACTCCAACTTTAGGAAATAATTCACTAAGTGGTAATTCTAACCGGTTGCATAATTTAATAAGTATTTTTAAACTCGGTACCTGACCGTTGTTTTCAAAACGACTTAAAGTTGCTTGGGTGCAGATACCTTCAGCAAGATCACTTTGAACTAAGCCCTTTTGCTTTCTAACTTCGATAAATCTTTCTATGTTTATGATATCACCCCTCAAACCACTTTTTCACACATTGTGATTACATTCACTATTGAATGTTTTTATTATACATATAACTAATATTAATATCAAGCGTTTATATAAAATTTTATATATTTATTATTTATTTAATCGATTTAAAATATTACATCGCTAATATATATTGAATATGTATAATTAAATATTATAAAGGCCTTGTAAATAAATTAATTATTAATATAATAAGGATAAACTTTGGATTAGGAGAATTTAATTTGAAGATAAATAAGAATGTATTTCATAAACTGTCAATATTCTTTATATTGACGCTACTTGTATTTCCCATTGATCATAAGTCCGCAGATGCTAACGAACAATTTATTGATAGCAGTGGCTTCTCGATTACACCAGAATTGCCGAAAAGTGCACCAAATGTGCCTGAAGGTGAGACTTATGTCGAGATTAATAATAATATCCCTTACTTTACTAACAAAGATATTACCGCAACAAAAACATGGGTGGAATTTAGTCAATTAGATGACTTAGGTCGCGTGGGTGCTGCTAACGCAGTTCTTTCTGTAGATACCTTACCTGCTGAGCAAGAGTCAAGAAACGATATCTCGGCCATCCACCCTACTGGTTGGCATCAAGGTAAGTACAAGCAAATTGATAGTGGGGGTTGGCTTTATAATCGATCACACTTAATAGGACATCAATTGATTGGTGAAGGTGTACCAGAATTAAATCTAATGACCGGAACACGATGGTTTAATATGGATGGTATGTTACCTTTTGAGAACTTTGTCGCAAGTACCATTGAAAATGATTTGCTGACCGTTCGTTACCGAGTGACACCCTACTTTGAAGATGGGAACTTACTTGCTTCAGGTGCATTTATGGAAGGTTTCTCCATTGATGATAGCGGCGAAACCCTTCAATTTAACATCTATATTCCAAATAGACAGAAAAATGTTCAGCTTGATTATGGAACTGGTCAGCATGACGGGGAATATATTGAGCAAACAGCAACCACAGCGCCAGCGAACAATGATCACCCTGGCACTACTTTATACTTTACTGGGAATGCGATTGTGAACAGCTCTTCTTCGAATCAACCGGTCAATTCCGATGCGACTGAAGGTCAAGGTGAGATAGAACCTGCTGGTTTTGCTGAAGTAGCAACAGAAGCTCCTGTAGAAGAATATGTCTCATATAAAAATTGTACTGCTGTACGAGAAGCCGGCGCGGCACCAATTTACCGCGGTGAACCTGGCTATGCATCACATTTAGATCGTGATAACGACGGCATTGGATGTGAATAACAAAAAAACAGACTCCAGTTTTTACTGGAGTCTGTTTCTATATATATTAGTTTATAACTAAACGATTTAAGTAATCCATGTCAGTTGCTAAAATCTCAAAATCAAGGTCCGCATTATTATCCACATATTCTTCGTGAACTGATTTTGGTAATACAACTAAGTCTTTTTGGTAACAATAACGAATCGCAATTTGAGCTGTTGATTTATTGTATTTATCTGCAATCGTTTGAATGTCCGGATTATTTAATAATTTTCCTGTTCCAATTGGAGAGTAAGCTTCTACAATAATGTCATTTTCTTGGCAATATTGAACTAACTGCTCATCGCGGAAACCAATATGGTATTTAATTTGATTTAACATTGGTTTGATTTTTACATTCTCTAGCAGATTTACTAAGTCATCAATTTCAAAGTTTGAAACACCAATGGCTTTTACTTTACCTGCTTCATATGCTTCTTCCAATGCTCTCCATACTTGCAGATTCTCTTCAAAATATAATCTCTCAATGGGTCCATCGGAATGCATTTTGTCCCAAGGACGAGGAGCATGAATAATCACTAAATCAAGATACTCAGTATCTAAAGCCGTTAATGAGTCTTCAATGTCTTTTTTAGCTTCATCATAAGTTTTTGAAAAAGCACTTACTTTAGTAGTTAGGAAAAAGTCTTCTCGGTTCACTCCTGAAGCTTTCATCCCTTTACCGACACCCTCTTCATTTCCATAAGTGCGGGCAGTATCGATATGTATATAGCCATTATTTAACGCATAAGCTGTCATTTGTTCTGCTTCTTCTGGGCTCATTTGCCATGTTCCCAATCCAATCGCAGGGATTTCTAAACCGTTTGAAAATGTAAATACTTCTTTTAATTGTGTCATACATATTTCCTCCTAAACTTGATATGATTATGTTACCATTATTTCTTGAATTCGTATAATAAATGCACCCGGAGGATCAAATGGCAATGTCATTGTTAGTTTTTATTCTTTTATTCGTACTTTGTTTTGTTATTTATAAATATGAACCTAGAACTATTTTTTTAGGTCTGGTCATGATTTTAGTCGCAATTCAAAGTGTTGTTATGTTTCTGATTTTTAACTTTAATAATTTGGCGCTAATTATGGGTATAATATTAGTTATTCTATTCTTAATTATACCTGTGGTTTTGACTATAGGTTTCTTAAGCAAACATAGAAAATTGTTCAAATGCTTAATAATTAGTTTGTTTGTCGGTATTATCATTTCTCTTCTATTGTATCTGAACGAAATTAATGTCATCGAAATACTTCAACTCCCTTTAATTACATGGGGAATTGGTTACTTTGTTTGTGGTATTTGTTTGGGTATACTAGTCGTTAACAGCTATCTTCTTTCGGCTCTGATGAATTTATTTAGTAAAGAGAAACCAAGCGTAGATTATCTCATCGTTCTAGGCGCTGGATTGAATAAAGAAAAAGTGACTCCTTTACTTGCCAAACGAATTGATAAAGCAATTCAAGTATACAAAGAAGCCCCTGATTTAATATTAATTATGTCTGGTGGCCAAGGTGATGATGAGATGATTCCAGAGGGACTAGCCATGGCTAATTATGCAATAAGCCAAGGTGTCCCAAAAAATCATATTATTATTGAAGATCAATCTGTAAATACATATGAAAATATTTTATTCTCAAGTCAGCACTTTGCCTCTGAAGATGCTTCATTTGCAATTATCAGTACAATGTATCATTTGTTTAGAGCTGAATTGATTGCTAAAAAACTAGGTTTAAAATCTGTGAGCTATGGTGCTGAATCAGGTAAGAACTGGGTATTCAATGCGAATGCTTTTATTCGAGAGTTCTTTGCTTATTTATATATGCAATTGAAGTGGGTTGTTTTATTTTCAATTCTTTATACCCTATTATACAGTTTGTTGCACTATATGGCTTTGATGAATGTGCTCCCATTACCTTTATGATACAGTTAACATAGAATTAAGGGGGATAATAATGAAAGAAAATATGATATTAAAGAAAATGCAGGCAGGCGAACAAGTAGTTGGCATGTTCTTTGAAATGTTTGGAACTTCTATCGTAGAATATTTAGGTATTACGGGATTAAATTTTTTCATTGTTGATATTGAACACAGTACATTTACCACGGAATCACTGTTGGAAATTGTTCATACAGCTGAATTACGTGATATGTCTACTTTAATGAGAATAAAAGATATTCGTCGATCGAATGTATTACGTCCATTAAATGTTGGTGTTCAAGGGTTAATTATTCCAAATATTCGAACTGTTGATGAAGTTAAACAAGTGGTTGATTGGGGGAAGTACGCACCCATTGGTAACCGTGGATTTTCCCTATCTCGTGTCACTGATTTTGGTTTTAGTGATAAAGTTTCCAATTTACCAGCCTACTTTAAAGAGCGTAATCAAGAAACGTTAATCATCCCACAATGTGAAACACCTGAATGTTTAGAGAATATCGAAGAAATTTGTGCGATCGATGGTGTTGACGGTATCTTTGTTGGTCCTTTTGATTTAACGATTGCCTTAGGTATTCCCGCTCAATTTGATCACCCTATTTTTAAAGAGGCTCTGGCTCGTATTTATAAAGCATGTCGTGATAACAATAAATTCACTTTAATTTTTGGGGCAAATACTGATCAAGCTAAAAATTATATAGACTATGGCTTTGATGCTGTTACTTGCTCAATGGATGTTACAATTATGATCGAAGCCTATAAAAATATGTTAGAAACAGTTAAAAAGTAAATTTCAAACTTGTTATTCCTGTAAAATATTTAATTATATACTATAATATAATTAAAACTTATAGTAGGAATGATAAGATGCTAAGTAGAACAGATGCCAAAATCGTACTTAATGAAATTATGAATTTATATCCAGATGCAAGACCTACCATGCGATATGAGAATGCCTTTCAATTATTAATGGTTGTCATTTTGAGTGCGCAAGCAACAGATGCTTCCATTGAAAAAATTCAGGACAAATTATTTGAACGATATCCTTCGCCTGAAGCGGTCGTCGAATCGAGTATTGAAGAGATTGAAACGTATATAAATACGATTGGCTTATATCATAATAAAGCGCGCTATATTTTTATGAGTAGCCAGCAGTTATTAGATAACTTTGGAGGAGAGGTTCCATCTACACGTAAAGAATTAACATCCTTAACCGGTATTGGTCCGAAGTCTGCCAATATTATCTTGAGTGTCGCGTATGGCGAAGCTGCTTTTGCAGTTGATACCCATGTAACGCGAATATGTAAGCATCACAACATTGTTGACGATGATGCGACAGCTCAAGATATAGAAAAGCGTGTAACAGAGATCCTGCCCCCTGAGAAATGGGGACATGCCCACCAAGCAATGATAAACTTTGGAAGAGAAATCTGTAAACCACGTATCCCTCTCTGTAATAATTATCCACAATTGTATGCGCATCTAGACTAGAATTTTTTAAACTCAAAACACAAAAGGAGCACAGATATTCTGCGATCCTTTATTATTTAATCATAATAATTGTTTAGCTGTCCTTCTCTACGGTATTTATTACGGACTTGGCGATATGCTGCTATGAATGGTATTAATACAGATGCAACTACAATCCCAAGCACATTAAATATAACCGCACATATGATCATAATGACTGCTGGTAACCAGAATGGTAGTTCTAAGTCTTTTCCTAAGAAAAATGGTTCAATTAATTGTTCGATAATTTCGACTCCAATGTATAGGAAGAGTAATAACCACCCTTGACTTGGATCACCAAATATCCATTCAATGATTACCCAAGGTATGAATGCAATGCCCGCACCGACGACGGGAATTAAATCTAATAGACTAATCCCAATCGCAAATGCAATAGCATGACCAGGTTCATAGCCAATTCCCCAAAAGCCTAGAAAGAGTAGTAATATTACAATACCAATGACTTTTACTTCAGCTTTTGCAAATAGCCAAATATTTCTAACTCCTGTTGAAAATACTTCACCCCAAAATTGTGTATTTAAATTCATTAAATCTATCCTCTCATTTATTACAGATTGATTTTGTTTTTTATTTTTTAGTATAGTTATATTTTAACAAATTTAGTATAAAAACCATCCGCCTTAAGACGTAAATACGCTTCATAACAAAAGACGCATTAAACAATTAGTCAGTTTAATGCGTTTATTTTAGATTTATTTTACAAAGCCATTCCATTTGGTCTCAAGCAAATGATTTATATTTTCTTTTTGCCATTTCATATTGAGAATAGCCTTATTGCACTTTAAAATCATGCTCTTTTGTTCACCATAAAATTTGATTGTGATTTTATATTGAATTAATCCTTTTTTCGCTTTGAAAAATTCAATATCTTCGGTTGGAATAATTGCATACTCTCCACTTAAGTCTCCTAAAGTTGTAACGGATAAAAATAGTAGATTGTCAGGAGTAAAATACACAATGTAATAATCTGAAGCTACTAAAAATTGAAACTTATTATACATTATTGAAGCCATTAAACCTGGTTGTGTGTAACCATAAATATAATTTTTATCTATTTGGCTTTCTGGCATAATTTCGTCTATTAGGGCTTCGATATTTTCTGATTTGCTTGCTGTGTTCATAGTATACATCTCACTTTCATTTATACGAAATCAATCCTTTAAAAACGATTGTCCCGTGACAGGGTCAAGTTCCGGCTTGGGAACTTGTATAATGTTCTCTTTTACTTTATCATACTCACTTATTTCTCCATAGCGCATGTCGTATGAATCTCCATTCGGATATGCGCCTACAATTATGAAGTCTTCAGTTGAATCCATCTTTTTATGCGCTGTTCCGGCTGGTAGGAATACGACATCCCCTTGAGTAAAGGTAATAATTTTTGACTCAGGACCTCCCAATTGTACCCTCGCTGATCCGGAAATACATGCTAACACCTCATGGGCAATTGAATGAAAGTGATGCTTAGATAAAATTCCATTTATCCAACCATTTGAATAATGATGTTTCTCTAGAAAACCTAGAACGTCCTCTCTAGAATAGTCATTTTGTTTAAAAATCTCATCTAATGCCTTTTTATATATGACGACAGGCAGTTTGTTATTGGGAAAAGGACTATTTTCTTGAAGTTGCATTTTTATTGTTTCCATCTTATATCTCCTATCGTTATATTTATTCTAATACTTATAGTATATTATAACGCTACACTTATTAAATCGCACGAAATTTACCTTACATTATATCCGTCAATCTATCACTTGAACTTACCAACTAGTTTAAATAAAAATTACCATAGAAGGATTCTCAGTTTGTTTCTATGAATATATATACATTAGGAACCATGAAATTTTATATGATTTATATACAAAAATACAAAATGAGAAAATTCTAATCATAATATTAGGATAGCTAAATCATTGCATTGTAAGCGATAATCTAATTTAGTAAGTAGATTCATCTTTTCGTCTCATTTTACATGCATAATTATCTATGTTATTGTGAAAAACGTGATTATTACAAAAAGATTACATTGAAAAGAGGTAAAATTAGTGAGTAAATTAAGAGTCGAAAACTTAACAAAGATTTTCGGAGACAATGAAAAAGAAGCATTAGACTTAATGAATCAAGGAAAAACTAAAGAAGAAATATTAGCAGCTACAGGTGCAACAATTGGAGTGAATCAAGCTACTTTTGATGTAAAAGCTGGAGAAATTTTCGTTATTATGGGCTTATCAGGAAGTGGTAAATCTACACTTGTTCGTATGTTAAATCGTCTTATTGAACCGACAAACGGTAATGTATATATTGATGAAGCAAATGTATCACCAATGAATAAAAATGATTTACGAGATATCCGTCGTAAAAAAATTAGTATGGTGTTTCAAAATTTTGGTCTCTTCCCTCACCGTACTATTCTAGAGAATACTGAGTATGGTTTAGAAGTACAAGGCGTACCGAGAGCGGAACGTCAAAAAAAAGCGGAACAAGCATTAGATAACGCTGGCTTACTTCCATATAAGGATCAATTCCCTGATCAGTTATCTGGAGGAATGCAACAACGTGTTGGACTTGCAAGAGCGCTTGCTAACGACCCAGATATTTTATTAATGGATGAAGCCTTTTCTGCTTTAGATCCACTAATCCGTCGTGATATGCAAGATGAGTTAATTGAAATGCAAAAAACATTAAACAAAACAATTATCTTCATCACGCATGATTTAAACGAGTCATTAAGACTTGGTAATCGTATTGCAATCATGAAAGATGGTGAAGTTGTCCAAGTTGGTACGGGTGAAGAAATCTTATCAAAACCTGCGAATGATTATGTTAAACGCTTCGTAGAAGATATTGATCGTACTAAAATATATACAGCGCAACATATTATGGAAGAACCAACAGCTGTTACAACTCAATTAGAGACACCTTCAGAAGCACTACGTATTATGGTAGATGAAGGCATGAGTAACATTCTTGTTGTAGATAAAGATGAGCAATTAATTGGATATGTAACCCGCGAAGAAGTGGAATCATTACTACACCAAGGTCATGATGATATATCAAGTGCTGTTCAATCAGATGTTCCAGAAGTTGAATCTGGTGCTTTAATTGATGACTTATTCGATGTAATTCATGATTCTGAAACGCCAATTGCTGTTACAAGCAATAAAGGTGAATTAGAAGGTGTTATCGTCCGTAGTAACGTTATTGGTGCCATGACAACTGACACTCAATACGATGTTATTGAAAACAATGAGGATGATACAGAAATTAAAGATTCTAATAAGGAGGAATTAGACCATGAGTAGTTTATTAGATATGTTTCCACAGTTGCCTGTCTCAGAATGGGTTTCTAACTTTATTGATTGGATAACTGCCAATTTCAATGTGTTATTTGATTCATTAAACAATGTTGGTACAAGTTCAATGGAATGGATGACACGTATGTTAATGTTAATTCCACCACTTGCTTTTATCATAATTGTGATGTTAGTTGCCTATTTCGTTTCAAATAGAAAAATGGGCCTATCAATTTTTGCTGGTATTGGATTAATATATATTCACAACCAGAACCTATGGGGTAATATGATGAACACCCTAACATTAATTATTGTTGCAAGTTTAATCTCAATCATCGTTGGAATACCTTTAGGTATTCTGATGGCTAAGAGCTCACTTGCTGAAAAAATCATTCAACCTATTCTAGACTTTATGCAAACAATGCCAGCCTTTGTTTACTTAATTCCAGCTGTTTCTTTCTTTGGGATTGGGATGGTGCCTGGTGTGTTTGCTTCAGTAATCTTCGCCCTACCACCTATTGTTCGTTTCACTAACTTAGGTATTAGACAAGTTCCTGAAGAATTAGTTGAAGCAGCTGATTCATTTGGTAGTACGGGATGGCAAAAACTTTATAAAGTCGAATTACCAAATGCCAAATCAACGATTATGGCTGGTACAAACCAAACCGTTCTTCTTGCACTTTCAATGGTTGTAACTGCTTCAATGATTGGTGCACCAGGTCTTGGTACGAACGTATTAACTGCATTACAACGTGGTCAAGTTGGAGCTGGATTTGTTTCAGGTTTCGCTTTAGTTGTCCTAGCCATTGTTATTGATCGTATCTTACAAAGCTCAAATAAAAGTCGCGTAGACTAAGAACGGAAAGGAGAATATTTTTGAATAAGAAAACAATACATAGAATAATCGGAGCCATTCTAGCTGTTCTGTTCGTAGGTGAAATTGTATATAGTGTTAACAATACTGAACTTGCAACACGTTCAACGGGAGAGACTATCCAAATAGTTCATAACCCTTGGGATACAGAAATTGCGTCCTCAACTGTTTTAGCCTTAGTTTTAGAAGAAGTTGGATACAATGTAAATCTTGTATCGGTTGATAATGCCATCATGTTCGAATCTATCTCTACTGGAGAATCAGATGTTATGACTGCTGCTTGGTTACCTACAACACATGGGACCATTATTGAAGAATATGAAGACGACATGGTTGATTTAGGCCCAAACTTAGAAGGTGCTTCTTCAGGAATTGGTGTTCCAAGTTATATGGACGTTGATTCGATTACTGATTTAGATTCGCAAGCAGACCAAACCATTATTGGTATCGAGCCTGGTGCAGGTGCCATGATTCAAACAGAAGAAGCAATGAGCCATTATGACAATATAAGGGATTGGGAATTAGAAGCACCATCTACTGGAGCAATGTTAGCTTCACTAGATGGAGCAATTCAAAATGAAGAAGAATTTGTCTTTGTTGCTTGGACTCCCCACTGGATGTTCTTAGAGTATGATATTAAGATGTTAGAAGATCCTGATTTCGTATATGGTGAAGCTGAAGATATTTATACTTTCACTCGCTTAGGCTTTGCGGAAGATCATCCTGAAGCTAACGAAATTGTTGATCGTTTCTTTTGGAAAATCGATGACATGGAAAATGTGACATTAGCAATGCAAAATGGTACGGATAACCGTACAGCAGCCCAGAACTGGATTGATGAGAATCGCGAAACTGTGGATTCTTGGTTAGAAGGCGTATTTGAATAAAATTAATCATTTTAAGAATCACACCCCTTTAGGAAATAATCCTAATGGGGTGTGATTTTTACTTTAATATTCTAATGCTTAATAGCGCAATCTTGCAGAGACATTAATTCCTTCTGGCATATCATCGTCTGGAACAATATAAATCTTTCCTTTAGCAGTTGCCACTTTTGTTATGAGTTGTTTTAAGAAGTCTTTGTCTGATTCTTCAAAACTACCATTATCAGTGATTGTCCCGGATTGGCTATAACCTTTATTTACTAATAACTCTTCAATTCGCCCTTCTATAGCACTCATGGATAAATCATCTAATTGATTATCAACTCTAAACTTAGGCGCTGTTTCTCTAAAGCGATTGAACATGGTCTCTTGTTCTTTTTTAACAATTTCAATATTTTTGTTCAATGCTTTTTCTTGAACAGTATTGAAATTCGCATTTGCACCTGACTCTTCAATTCGCCCATCAATTAAGTATGGGTTTTTTGATAATTCACGAAATACAGCTTGATTTTCTGACAAAGCATATAGAATGAGTGGTAAGTCACGAGCTGAAGAATAATTTTCATGAATGTAATTGTCAACTTCTCGGAAGTAATTCTCACGATCTATGTCTTTTTCATGACTTGTATCATTATGACCATGATAGCCTTGTTCTCCTCCACCTGTCGCACTATACGCACCTGAATTGGCTCCTCCACCAGTTAATTCTGAACCTAGAGCATCATTTAATGTTCTTGGTGCATCATCATCTTCAAAGTCAATTTCTTTAACAGAAGTAGCATCCCCTTCGAATAAACGAATATCCTCACGATTTAGAATTAATACATGATATTGGTTCGTGTACTGATAATTTTCAATCAGTGGTGTTAAATTTGGTGCTTTACCTACATTAACTAAATTAGCAACCGGAATACCTAGGTGGTAATAGTAGACTTCGTCTTCTGTAATATATAATGCGAGTCCTCCTCGATAAGTTACTAACTCAACGTCATTGACTTTCGCTCTTTCAATCTGTTCTTGAAACTTGTTTGAAACTTCTTTGTCGCATTCTGCTTCAACTCTCTTTTTAGCCTCTTCTAAAAGATTATTCAATTGAATACGATCTTGATCAGAGCTGACAGATGTTGCATGCAACTCCATAGCAATTGTCACGAATAACTTATCAACCTTCTCTAACTCTTTCGCCGGAAAGGCAGTTAATTTAATCATAGTGAAACCCCTTTCTTTCTTGTAATACATTAATTGTAACAATATCTCTCTTAACTGTAAAATCATACACATTGAGATATCACACTATATTAGTACAGAAAAGTTGCATCCCAAATAATTATTGGTAACCTATATATATAGAACTTATGAAGGATGATAATTAATGACAGAAAAAAGACATTATACGACTATGGCAGTGAATACTGGTGGACGTCATGGAATTAGTCGTTTAGTAGATGGTAGTTTTGAAGTGGATGTTGCAATGCCTAAAGAAATGGGTGGCCCAGGAGAAGCTGTCAATCCCGAGCAGTTATTCGCTTTAGGTTGGAGTGCTTGCTTCCATTCAGCTTTAGAACGCCACAAGAAGACGTTTGGTGCAGAAGGTGAGTCAAAAGTTGGCGTTGAAATTGGACTTAATACTGACCCTGAATTCGGCGGTTTTAAACTAGTGGCTAATATCGAAGTTGGTATTGAAGGCTTATCGTTAACAGAAGTGCAAGAAATCGCTGACCAAGCGCACGGTGATTGCGCTTATTCAAAAGCGACTCGTGGAAACATCGATTCTAAAGTTACTGCCATCGAAACATTCTTTATTGAAGACGTAAATAATTAAACTCTTAAAAAAGCAAGCTTATAAACTGTTTAAGAACAGTCCATAAGCTTGCTTTTAATTTGTTACTTGTTTAAAGGTTAAATCTATAGTTAATGTGAGAAGTATTTCTTGGAGCTGATTTGGATCAGTATTTAAATTCAAATACTCCTTCTCTGTTTTCTTATCTAAAATGACGGGAACTCTGTGATGAATGTCAGCCATTTGCCCCACTGAATCTTTCGTTAACATCGAGTAGGTCAATGTACTTGAACCATCTTCATTGTCGTAACGCTCACAAATCCCTGCAATTGAGAAGATATCTAAATCTGTTACGGCAATTTGCCAACGCTCTTTCTTCTCTTGTGAATCAACTTCCTTAAATTCATAAAACGAAGTGGCCGGAATCAAACAACGTTTACGTTTAAAAGGTTCAATAAATGTCTGCTTTTCCAATATTGATTCTAAACGTGCATTAATCAGAGGTCTCTTAGCGAAACTAGGCGTAAATCCCCATTTAATCGCATAAAATTTATTATTTGGAAGTAAAATGAGGTTATTTTGACTTGGATAGTACACTTCTCTCTCATCTTCAGGTAAGTTCGCATCTAATTCTGTACCTTCATAACGATCCAGTAATGCTTTTTTATTCTCTAAAAAACTATATTGCCCACACATCGTTAATCACTCCTTAACTAATACGATTCGTAAGTGTTCCAATACCTTCTATTGCGATTTGTATCTCGTCACCAGAGTCTAACCACTCTTGTTCTGTTTCATCATAGCCTAAGATAACACCTTCGGGTGTCCCTGTAAATATTAAATCACCGGGTTTAAGCGTCATATATTTTGATATATAAGAAATAATTTTAGCACAGTTAAAAATCATTTTATCTGTATTTGATTGTTGAACGATTTTACCCTTGCGCGTAGTAGAAATATTTAATTGATTAGGATTTATACTGTCTGACGTCACAACTACTGGGCCAATGGGCGCAAATTTGTCTGGGGTTTTACCAAGTAACCATTGGCCTGATCTAAATTGTAAGTCTCGTACTGACAAATCGTTCCCAATCGTATAACCAAATACATAATCCAACGCTTCTTCTTCAGACACGTCTTTGGCAGTTTCTCCCATAATCACAACTAAATCACATTCATAATCAATTTGTTCGCCTTCTAATGATTTAGGTATAACTTCCCCATCCGCAAAAAGAGCGTTGTTAAATTTACTAAATAAGACCGGTTCTTCAGGTACATCTAAGTCTGGACCTTCTGAGACATGGTCTAAATAGTTTAAACCGACACAAATAATTTTTTCAGGTCGACTTACTGACGGTAAAATATGTAAATCTTCGTATTTTAAATAATCAGATTCAATAAAAGATGCTTTATTTTCTTCAATAATTTGTTTAATTAACGGAAATTGTTTCTCCTCAATGAATGATTCGAGTGAGCCTTTTGGCTCTTTATCCGTGTATTTACTAAGGATATCAAGTGAAAGAACACCATCTGGTGTAAGTAAACCTACATGGCTTGAATCTTTATGACTGTAACTAAGTAATTTCTTTGTTTAATTTCTTTCATTATTAAGATTATAAAGCGTTTTCTATATTGACATTATAACGAATAAACAAATAGAGAGCCAAGATTCTGATGAATCTAGATTTCTCTATATTTTAGTTATATTAAGATTGTTCCTCAGCTTCTTGGAAATCAACTTGAGAATCAGTTAAAGTTTCAATGACTGAATCATAAGTAGCTTTAATCGTATTATCATCTGTCACAGTATAAGTAGTAGAGTCTTCCTCATCGCTCACACGTGATTCTACTTCATCTTCTGTCACAGCTTCATTATCCCAAAAAATATCAGATTGAGAAATCGTTATATTTACGTGTTTCGCTTCCTCATTCCCTTCACCAACACTGCTGGTTTCATTTATCGTAGTCTCTGTCGTTTCGGTTCCGTCGCCTAAACCACCATCTAACCAGCCACCTTGCGTGACTCCGAAGCCTCCACCTACTAATACTAAGGTTGCTACAAGCCAACCCCAAATACCGAATTTACTTTTTTTCTTATTGTCTTTTCTAGCCATCATTACCACTCCTTATTCAATTTTATTACTTTGATCGATTAACTGTTCCTGATACACAACTGTACTATTCGAATTTTGATCTATTTGTGTTATTGCTGATAGAATATTTCGATAATCTCTTAAAAATATTTCCTCATTATTATAAGTAAACGAAACAATGATAACTTCTTGTTCAATTGTCTCGATTTGAGAGGAAAGCCATGAATATAAGTCTTGAGTTTCAGGTTTTTGAACTTCCGATCCATCTTCCAAAACTAAATACATGGGATCATTATCCAAGCTGGATGGAAAGACAATATTTACTTTCCCAATCGATTGTTGATACGTTTGATACCAAATTTGTTCTGAATGCGTTTGAGGCATTTGTGTTTGTTCTAAATGGGTAACCTCTTCTTCTAATTCTGTAATCGTCTCCGCTGTTGATTGAGACTGTGTCGCTAATACCATAAATAATAATATTAATATCACATCAAGCAAAGGAGTTAAGTCAACAATCATTTCTTTAAATTTCATCGTAAGGGGCCTCGTCATTTCGACGCGCATGTCGTTCGACAATCGCATCTTTTCTTAATAAATATGTTTGGACTAATTCATTATTCTCCTCCACCCTCGCTTGTAAATAACCGTTTAAAGCTTTGAAGATAATGGCGAATACAATCCCCCAAAATGTTGAAGTCAATGCCATAAAGAATAAACTTGTATCTAATTCACCAACCATCGGTATTAATGAAATGACTGTTCCTAATAAACCCATCAAGGGGAATATCGCACAGACGTTTGTAAATAATACATAGAGACTATTACTTTTCTGACGCTTTTGGAGAATTTCTTGCTCACCATCTGAATCAAAATATAACTCGTAATGTTTGTTCATACTTTTTTGATTTTCTTTACCTAGAGCCACATTTCCCCGTGGGATTAAAATATTAAATAATTGCTTACAGCTTTCTAAGCATTTGTAATAAAGAAACGCTGCACCAATCGCTATAATAATAATTAAAAAATCAAATTTAAAAAAATTATCTAATATTGGTTGAAAAAATTGCAATGACTATTCACCTCTAATCTTATGTGGTTTAATCATACCATTTTACACGTAATTTACGAAGAATATAACTTTATCACAGTAAATTTATTTCATTTTTTTCATTAGGTACTAAATAAATATTCAAATTATGATCGTTTTAATTCTTGCATCATTTCTTTTACTTCTTGTAACTCTTCTTTATATAAATGTCGGTATTGACCACTTTGCGTTGTCTTGTCCAAATAAATGGGACCAATCATGATGCGATGTAAGCCTATGACTTTAACCCCACATTGTAAAAACATACGTTTAATTTGATGTCTTTTCCCCTCAGTTAAAGTAACTACCCCAGTACTTTCACTCATCGATTGATTTAAGATGCGTAATTCAGCTGGTTTGAGTTGAATTCCGCCTTCTAATAGCAAGCCTTTTTCAAATGCCTCCACCATTTTCTGGTCCATCTTGCCATTCACTGTGACATGATATTGCTTTTCTTTAGCAAAACGCGCTTGTTCAAATAAATAATGAAGTTGACCATTGTTTGTGAGAAAGACTAAACCGGTTGAATCGCGGTCTAATCTACCTACAATTGATAAACTCTCATCAAAATCTTGTTCTTTTAATAATTCTAAAACGGTAGTGAATTCCAAATCTTTTTTAGCACTCAAGACCCCCTTGGGTTTGTTCAAAGCGATATAAGTATGTCCTAGATTTTCACCTATACGCTTACCTTTTACTCTAATATCAAATAGGCCAGAATCAATCGTAAGCATTCTATCTGTAACGATTTTTCCATCACATGTTACTTGTTTACTCTGTAGCAATCTTTTTCTTTTTTTAACCGGCAAATTGAGTGCTTGTTGTAATAACTCATCAAGCGTCATTTGTGTAACTCTTCTAAATGGTCATTATGGCTACGTTCAAAAAAGTCAGCAATTCGATCCATCGTCTGTGTTTGTACAAGGTGACCAGTATGTTCGAAGATAACTTCCATATTCAGCTCTGGATTCTCTTCTACAAAGGCCTTTGTTTGGCTAAAAGGAACTTTTTCATCTTCATCCCCATGCCAGATAAAGAAAGGTCTGTCGCCTAATAATTCGGGTTGACGGGATAGATCATACTTAGGAATCCAAGATGTTAGATAAAAATAGTCCTGAGGCAAATAAATATTGCGACTGGTCGCATGACGATGAATCATGTTTCTATAATCAGTTAATGCGGGCGTTCCCATGATACAAGCAGCAGCATTAATTTCTGGATTATGTGTCATTAAGGCGCAAGTTGTCATTCCACCCATCGACAAACCACCTACACCAATGAAATTAGTGGTTAAATGTCGTTTTTTGAAATAATCAATAATATAGCCAAATTCAAATAAATTTGTATGAATACTATTAAAAAAGGTCAATGAAGGTATCGTTGAAACCGTTTGGATGCGTTCACCGTGGTTCTCCGCATCTGGTAACACAACGCGAAAGCCTTTAGCCGCTAACTTGCGACCTTGGGTAATTACTAATGTCTTATTAATTTGCCAACCATGATAATATACGATGATTGGTAATGGGTTATTTTGGTCGGTATCTTCAACAACTTCAAATACTGGAATGGTTCCAATCATTCTTTTTCTTACAATAATTTTCAATTTTTTCCAACTTTCTATAAAGTTTATCATTGTAGTTTTGATGACAATATTTAACTAATTTGTTATTCTTATTGTATTGAAAAGCTTTTCAAAGGAGGCAATTATGAAATTAGATAATATTATATCAGAGCCATCACGCATTCTACAAGGAAGTCGCATTCCTGAAGCCTATTCGGTGAATGAGCACAGTATAAAAGTTAATCTTCATGCGGTGGCATATCCATTAAATACTCAAGAAGTCGTCGACTTAGTTAAATATGCCAACCAAAATGACTTAGCCATAATTACTTATGGCGCTAATACTGGTTTAGCTGAAGCGACTTCAGCGTTCGGAGGTGAGTTAATCATCGATCTCAGCAAGATGAATCAGATTATTGACTTCGATTTAGATACATTAACTTTAGTGGTAGAACCTGGTGTCACAAACGGTGACGTCCAACAATATGTAGAGTCCAAAGGCTATTTCTACCCACCTGATCCTGGAGCAAAACATGGTTCAATTGGTGGTAATGTAGCTACAAATGCCGGCGGTATGCGTGCGGTTAAATACGGTACAACGCGTGATTACGTACGTAAGATGGAAATCGTCCTGGCTAATGGTGACGTGATTGAAACAGGTAGCGTAGCGATTAAGAACAGTTCAGGTTATAACTTAAATCATCTATTTATTGGTTCGGAAGGAACTTTAGGAATCATTACTAAAGTCTACTTAAAAGTGATTCCCTTGCCTAAGTTTAAACAATCTTATATCGCCGCCTTCCCTTCGTTAGACGATGCGGCGGAAGCAGTACTTTCTATCTTACGGAATGGTTTAGATATCACAGCTGTTGAGTTTTTCGAACGACGTGCCATCGCATATAGTGAACAACTCTTGAATAAAACATTTCCTAGTGAAAATGGTGTTGCGTACTTATTAATGACCTTTGATGGGATGCATGAAGCGGTCATTCAAGAAGAAGCTCAGCGTTTAGAAAAAATTACTCATGATCATTATGCTGTTGAGTTTTTAGTGCTTTCTGAAGAAGATAGTTTAACTGCATGGGATTTACGCGATAATATATTAGCAGGAATACTAACAATTTCTGAACAAGAGCCTCTAGATTATTCCGTGCCTGTGAATGAATTTGTGAATTTTTTCAAATATACGCATGAAGTTGAAGCGAATAGTGGTTTAAATTTCATTAGTTTTGGCCATGCAGGAGATGGTAATATTCACTCTTCTATCTTGCGAGCTAGCTTAACTCAAGATGAATGGCGAGAGAAAAAACATGAAATACTGACGAATTTATATGCTTATGTCTCTGAAGTCGGTGGTTTACCTTCTGCAGAACATGGTATAGGTTTAGTTAAAAAGCCATACTTTAAACAAGTGATGAGTAGCGAATATTTTCATTACTTAAAACAAATTAAATTGGCATTTGATCCTGACAATCGCTTAAACCCAGGTAAAATATTTGATTAATACTTCATCCTCAAACAAAGAAATCACCTCAAAGATTAACTCTTTAAGGTGATTTTTTATGTATTTATTTTGTCGCAGGTTCTAATTGACCCATCTCAATAAGTTTATTTTTTACTAGTTCAATAACCACTTCTGCATCAGCAGGGTTATTAACGACATCGTATTTATCAATATCAATTTTGATTACTTGTGATGCGTGGTAGTGATTATCTACCCAATCATCGTAGCCACTCCAAAGTGTTTTATAATAATTCACTAAGTTGATATCTTGTTCAAATTCACGACCACGAATGCCGATCCTCTTTAAAATTGTCTCGAATGAGCCTGTTAGATAAATCATTAAATCGGGAGATTTTTTAGGTAGTTCATCCAATTCTTCAAGCATATTTGTCAGAAGTTTTTCATAAGTATTAAACTCAAGATTTGAAATGCGACCTAAGTCGTTGTTAACTTTCGCGAAGTACCAATCTTCATAGATTGAACGATCTAATACGTTACTACGGTGAACAAGTGCCTCCTTAATACTATAAAAACGGCTACTTAAAAATTCTAACTGTAATAAAAATGAATATCTTTTTAATTCTTGTTCTTCCTCTGATGCGGTATAAAATAATGGAAGTATTTCATTGTCATCCACATTTTCATAAAAAATATCTGATTCAAGTGCATTACCAATTAACTTTGCAACACTGGTCTTTCCAGCACCAATCATTCCACCAACAACTATAATCGCCATCGACTCCTCTCCTTTATTCCATACAACAACATGTTGTGTCTATTTAAAGATTATAACACTATATATTGTGTTTTCAAGCTGAAATTTAATCTCGTCATTGACGCACCTATGAAACTATACAGAATTTTGTTGATGGATTCAAGTTAATTATTCCACATAATTTTATAATAATAGAAGCGCCACTTTTGTTAGTAAGTGACGCCTTTAATGTCTAATCTTTGACTTCGAATTCAAAATGTTCGACGATTTTATTTTGTAGATGTTGATATTTACCTTGGCCTTTAAACATTTGGAATGCTTGAACTGATAGTTGGTCTGCTTCATCAGGATACACATCATTAACATACGGATTATCTTTTAGTATTTCTTTTAAATGCTCTTTTCCAACTTTTCGGATTGATCCACTGACTCGAATAACTTCAATACCTTTATCAGACTTAGCCATTCCTGTAATTGATACTTCAGGTTTTGCTTCTAATTGCTGATAAAAGTCAGTTTTAGGTGATGTCATGAAGAAGATTCCTTTTTCATTCCCAACACCTACATTAATATAACGTGCTTGAGGTAGTCCTTCTTTGTCCACAGTTGAAAAAACCGCTGCACCAATCTCATCTTGTAATAATGTTAAATATTTTTTGTATTCCATATTCTTCCTCCTAAAAATTTACATTTCTGTAATATTATATTCTGTTACCATTATTGGATAAGTGCTTTCTACAAAAGCAAATATATCTTCTAAACGCTTCTTGCCTACCTTTGCATCGCTTGTAACAATCGCGAAAGCAAGTTCACTTTGATTTAATATATCGTGAAAAGCAACTTCTGCTGCCGATACCTTAAATCGAACTTGACTCTTTTGAATGATACTTTTGACGACGCGTCGTTTGTCTTTTAAAGAATACGCATCATTAATTATAAAAGTGATTGTCAAGACATGTACATACATCAATATCCCTACTTTAAATTAAATATTTCAATGACTCACATTGATAATGAAAGAGAAAAAAAGAAATAAATCATTTTATAATAACATGAATCATTTCTTTGATATTAGTTATGGCACGATTACCAAATTCGGTAGCCAATATTTGTGATTAAAAGGCCAGTCTGAATGTCCCAACGACAATATTGGATATATACCATATCATCACCATTACCGTAATAGGCTAAATCAGGCATATAATCATCACCGTAAAATTGTTTTTGTTGATTCTCATGTAGAAATTCAATCGTTTGAGTAATTTCATAACCTTTACTCAAACCATATTCGTCTGTAATGACTACTTCTGTTCCAACCTCTAGCAGACCATGATCTGCTAATGGATTAAAAACGCCTGTACCCGATAAATCATAGTAATGCCCAAAAAATGTATTAATATCATTTTGTCCCACGTAAGCCACTCGGTTTTCATTCAAGACTTCATTTAATTCATCAAAATCATCACCGAAGCCTTCATTTCCTCGCATGTCTTTAAAAGAAAACTCATAACCATTCACGTTTAGCCTTTCTTCATTATAGCCTGCTTCTGTCCCATCTTCTGGCAGGGATTCGATTTCTTCTTCATCGTAGTCAGTCGGTAAAACTGGTTCATGAATGACCGCACCTTCAATATCTTCGGGTTTCAGGCTGTCATCTTCATTATCTTTTTCTGTTTCGTCCTCGTCTACTCTGTTTCTTTCCTGTACTGACGAAGTATCTTGAGCAAGTACTGCCGTGTTTGGCATATAAGAATTTGTATAAGGCATGAGAGTCGCGAGTATTGATGTTAATAGTAGAAAGCGTTTAATAAAAATCACCTCAAAATTAGTCTAGTAATCATATTATAACTAAAAGTGTCTAATTTAATACTAAATATATTATCCTGAACAATTCATACTTTTCGTTGAAACATGTGCCAACTGCCTAACGGCAGCTTAAATTTACTTTTTCATTTTCACCTGTTAAGTGATGAAAAAAGAACCCCATTCTGATATTGTAAAGGTGTCTAAACCAACCATAAGAAAGGAGTTCTCTTCATGATTAGCTTACACAAAAACCAGGTAAAATTCAATTCAAACATCATCATTTCGCATACAGGTGGTCGTTTATCGAGTGATTCGGG